>DQIQ01000128.1 GCA_003942085.1 Thermoplasmata archaeon
GATTATGATCTGCTTGTGCTCCAGCTCTCACAGCAGATTACCCTGAATCGTGCAACTCGGAGCATGGATGAAGTAGGAAGGCAGATGGACCATCCTACGGTTTCGCAGATGGTGTACCCGATCATGCAGATGGCCGATATTGCTATGCTCGGAGTGGATGCAGCGGTTGGGGGTATCGACCAGCGAAAAATCCATATGCTCGCCCGTGAGCACCTGGTTAATTTCGGATACAAAGCTCCGGTGTGTATCCACACACCGATTCTTAATGGGCTCGACGGAAAAAAGATGTCATCTTCTCAGGGAAACTACATATCTATTGCTGACTCGGAAGAAGAAATTCGCAAAAAATGTCAAAAGGCGTTTTGTCCTCCTGAAATTCCGGAAAATCCGGTTCTCCAGATATTCCAGTTTCATATATTCTCACGTCTTTCTGAGATTACTCTAAAAAGGCCGGAAAAATTCGGTGGCGACCGAACATTTACGAGCTACCCGGAGCTTGAATTAGGCTATGGTAAGGGTGAAATACACCCGCTTGATCTCAAGAAATCCTGTGGTGAGTCGCTTGTTGAGATACTTGAGCCTGTGCGGGAATATATACGCTGAGTTGGAAAATTACCTTATGTTTGTCGGTGGCTCTCTGTGAGTTTAGAGAAACGAATGGATCAATTCGATAAGAGACTTGAAGAGATGGGTATCCATATCAAAGATGCCAACCAGTTCAAAGTTTCCGAAGATGTTTTTGATGACGTAACACTCCTTGCGCTTTACAAGCTTGTCCATAAAAAATGGCTCTCAGTAATTGGCGGATCAATAAGCACCGGCAAAGAAGCGAACGTGTTTTATGGTGAACGTGATGGAACGGAGATTGCCATCAAGATCTACCGGATCCGCACGGCAAATTTTACCACTATGAGTTCTTATATAGTTGGTGACCGAAGATTTTCCCGCGTGAAAAAATCCCGGAAAGAACTGGTATTTGCCTGGACAAGAAAAGAGTTCTCCAATCTTGTACGAGCCAGGGAGGCGGGTATTCCCGTTCCTGAGCCCCTTGTATGGGACAGGAATATCCTTATTATGTCATATTTAGGAAAGGATGAGATCCCGTACCCACAGCTTAAAAATGCTGATATCGACGACCCGGCTGGAATTTATACAATCATCATGAAATATATCGATATACTTTACAACAAAGCTGAACTCGTGCATGGGGACCTCAGCGAGTTCAATATATTGTACGGCGACCAACCATATCTCATTGATATGGGTCAGTCAGTAACACGAGATCACCCCCGTGCTTACCAGTTTCTGATGAGGGATATCCGAAATATCAACAGGTTTTTTAAAAACCGCTGCGATGTACGCAATGATGTCGAAATTTTCAATGCAGTGACCGGTCTTGATACCGCTGAACCATGATAACCGCTGAACCCGTTATGATAGTTAAGGGAAGAGTGGGGTAAAGAGTATAAGTACATCAACAATTCGAGGTGGAACGAAAAAATGATACAGGAAGTAAAAATCGCCGGAAGCAGAGTTGGCGTTCTGATAGGAAAAGGCGGTGCAACAAAAAAAGAACTTGAAGTAAAGACCCATACAACAATCACCGTTGATAGTAAAGAAGGTCTTGTTACGGTTGAGAGTTCTGAGGAGCACACAATATCGCTGCTGCGGGCCGTGGAGATTATCAACGCCATCAACCGTGGATTCTCACCAGAACGTGCTTTTGAAATGATTGAGGATGAAGACCTGCTCCTCGATGTTATCGATCTTTCGGGTATGGCAGAAGGTCCACGGCAGCTTGATCGGCTCCGGGGAAGGATAATAGGAAAAGATGGTCGTGCACGTGAGCAGATTGAGGATATGACAGATGTGGAGATTTCTGTCTTTGGAAAGACAATTGCCTTGATCGGGTATCCGGAGCAGCTCAAAACTGCACGCGCTGCGATAGATATGCTGATAGAAGGAGTGCCTCATGAAAATGTCTTTGCATTCCTGGATAAGAAAAAGAAAGAAGCAAAACAGGATATGATTAGTTATTACTACTGATTCCCTAAAATGCCCTCATGCACTCCCAATGTTTATAGATGAAATGGTTATTTCTCACCTTGAAATTGACATGT
>DQIQ01000129.1 GCA_003942085.1 Thermoplasmata archaeon
GAACCCTCTTTTTTTCTGATTTTTCCCTCAATGATTTCAGGTTTGGTAAAGGGAATGAGACGGAACCGGCGACATTCCGGCGTAACCCTGGAATAATCACTCATTATTTCTCCCAGGAAGAGGTCATCGATCTTTTTTCAAAATTCGATCAGATATCAATTAGTATACACCAGTGGCCAATGCGGGTTTTGGGAAATACCCTGGTACGATCTGAAATACAGGCAATCTTCACCAGATATGGATGAAACGGGAAGCTTACCCGCAGGAAATGCAGTAACTCCCCCCTGCCACTCTGGCCTCCATCGTGAGGTTGTAGTTGCCTGACAAGTGTCGTTAAGTTCATCTGAAATGGTGTTTTTTTCCACAGTATGTCATAATAACATAAATGAGTATAAAGAAAAAAAAAGAAATTATTTTCTTCTGATAATTTTCAATCCTTCATTGTCAACCCTTGTGACAATTGCGATGGTGAGACCCAGTGGCTTAAGGATTTTTTCCAGTGTTTTTTGGTCAAGTCCGGTAACTACAGCAATGGAAGGTCCCACGGAACTCATACCCACGAACTCCAGTTTCGCATCGCGGAGCTTACTCATATAATGGTAGATCTCAAAACTATGGTGTTCGACTTCAGCTCTTTTTGAGCCCCGGAATTCGATCTCCCAGATAATATCTCCTGCTTTTTTTAAGTTATCCTGCTCAAGTGCCGGGACGAGATCCATCAAAAAGAGATATGCTTTGAGTTCACGGTCCCGGTAATCGAGTGTCCGTGCCTTGTTCATGAGGAGGTCAAATTCCTGTGTGCCGGCAGAGGAGATATCCGTAGGGGGGATGAGGATATACACATTTTTTCCTTCAGCGAACGTATGATGGTAGACGAGAGTGAGTTCATCACCAAGTATTGCCATACCCCCGTATGTGCTTACCGCAGGACCGACGCCTGTCTCGAAACCAAAGGCGATATTTCCGTCTGCCGTCTCCTCAACATAATTGTGCCCTATCAGTTTTCTTAACTGGTCGTTTGTCAGTGGCTGACCAAGAGTTTCATTCATTGCCGTAGCGACCGCGATCATAACTGTACTGGTAGACCCAAGCCCCACATGTTTGTGCTGATGGTCAGTTGCCTTGATCCTGAACCCGCCAGTATATCCCACGGTTTTTTTGAAGACTGCAACAAAATTTTCAATGATGGATGAGCGACTATAATCTATCTCGTCACTATTTTCAGTACATTCTACTTCTGCCGTGCAATAGCACTGTATGGCAAATCCGATTCCCCCTCCGCCTGGATGATCAGGTGCAAACCGGTTCATATCCAGTACGGTCAGATGTATTCGCGCAGGGGCTTTTACGATAATCTTTCCTTTTACGGGTTTCAATCTGAATTTCTTCTTTTCATACCCAAGGGTCTTGAGATTCTGTCCCGGGGGAAATGAATTGAATTCATATTCGACAAGATCAAGGTCTCCGCCGCGGATTTTCATGGTTGGCATACGTAACAATTCATGTGAAGAAAGATAAAAGAATTTGTCAAATTTTTTTTGAAAATATCCACTCGAAATCAGGCAAACCCAGAATAATGCTGGTTCAAACGAAAAAATAACGAATCTTATGCAGCTGGGTCTTCAAACATGGCAACCTTAGGAGTACAACATGAGATCAACTAATCAAAGCAGAAAATCGCCAACAAGACGTACACTCTAACTCAATCATTCAACTATACTTTTTTGACCGGCTCAACTGGTGCAGGGAGTCCACGTAAGGGTCAAATGATTGAGCTCTTGGCGCTAACGGGAGATTTGTTGAGTTCCTATAGATGATGCAGCCAACTCACTCTTTCGTACAGGTATCGCAGGTTTTTCTGTAAAAATTCTATATTTGCATTTTTTTTATCTCTCTTATATTCACGAGATTGTCCGGGTTACTCAATGTAACCTGAGAATTATCCGGATTATCAAGGATGATGTAAATTTTTTCAAATCGATTTTATTTGGATAATGAGAGATTAACTCTCTAAAAAAACAGGCAATTACTGCACCATTGCTTAATGCACAGAATAACAAGCAAGTATGTATCTTTACTAATCAAGAGTTATCTTTTCTCGATTGACGAG
>DQIQ01000043.1 GCA_003942085.1 Thermoplasmata archaeon
AGCTGCAGATCGCGGGTTCGAATCCCGCCAGGTCCGTTTCGTTCTCGTGGATTAAATTCGATCGAAGGACCCTATTTTTTCCTCACAATTGATTTTACGCACAAAAATCGTGCATAGAATTTATAATGTGCATAGGTCTCCTTTAAGAAATTTTAAAAAAACCATAGAAAAAAGACCTTTCTCGTTAGTAACCATCGCAATAAATTCTATTGATCGTTCGTTTCTTATTGTTTAAACTTACCAACATCTAAAGAGTGTTTCTGATCTCGTCAAGGGTTGTTTCGGCATCTGGGACCATCTTAAAGAATTGGTTGAGTTTTTCGCAAGAATATTCCTCGCAATAGGCACAATTTTTGATATTCTTTTCTTTGCCGCATCTTCTGATTTCGCAGACCGAACAATGGGAAATGAGTCTACTGCCCTCTGACAGGCACCCATCGCAGTTAATATCCTTAGGTTTAATTTCATGGTTATACAACTTAGACCATAACTGTGCTACCTTTCTTCTTTCGTTATCATTATTTTTTTGGGTTGCAAGGTAACCAGGGCACTGCGTGCAGACCAGTCCGCAGAAACCGATCATCTCTTCCATATTATTTCCCTGCCTCCGTTATTTTGTCTTTTAGGTTCGAAGCCCAGGTCTTTGCTTTTGTTATATTTTCTTGCTTGTTTTTCACAACATTAAGAAAGTCATTTTCGCCTATGATGGTATTGTCCGATAATCCTTTTTTTAGGTTGGCAAGGGTTTTTCCTTTTGTCCCTTCATGGCAGCAGAACACCCCTATTTTTTTATTGGTAAGATTCGCTTGTGATAAGAACGATCGTATGGCTGGGGCGTAGCTGAACGCCCAGACCGGTGTGCCGATGATGACTGTATCGTAGTTGCCGGGGTTTTTTTCAAAGGTTTCCAGCTGAGGGCGTGTTTTGAATATGACCTGTCTGCCGCCCCAGACGTATTTCATCAGGCCTTTTGAGCTGATGTCTTTAACTGGCCTGCATTCCAGTATCTCTGCATCCAAGGCCTGTGCGATGGTTTGAGCAATCGCTCTAGTGCTGCCTTCATAGGAATAATACACGACAAGGGTTTTAGTGCTCACGCATCTGTGCAGATGCGGTTTGCTTAAAAATGTTGTTGATGAGATCGTCTAGTAATGATTTCTTTTTAATGTGGTCAATGAAACAATCGCTAGTTCTCCACGTTTTCATAGAACGGAAAATCAAGAAAACATGTCGACCATAGATTTAAATAAGATATATCTTATTTAAAATTGCTTCTTAGAGGAGGAATAAAATAAATGGACAAAAAAATTGTAGCGATAGGTATCGTATTTTTGTTGGCTGCTGTCTACATTCCGACAACACGAACAACGCCGGTTTATCAAGCAATCACACCTGAAAAACTTCTGCTGGACACCACAACGGTGACCATTTACGTCAATACGACCGCAATCGATAAGAGAAACGATTTGAACAACTCACAAAAATCTGCGTTGAAGAACCGCATTCTCCAACATATCAGAAACAACTATAACGATGCTGTAGGCGCCGGGAATGTTACGGTGACCGATAACCCCGCGCAAGCAAGCAGCGCGAATCGTTCTGTACAAATCGAACCTGGGATGGATCCCAATCCTGAACCAGCATGGGGCAGGTGGCCGGCTGGAAGCAATAAAACAAAAGTGTTCCTTGGAGAATTCATGAACGACTCCAGCGTCAACGGCTCTTTTAAAAACCCTGATGGAACCTGGAATACCACGAAACTTGGCAACGCGATCGGTCATACCTCTGGTCATGAAGTCGGCCATAGCTATTCGATCGGACATAACCATAAAACAGGACCAAAAAACGGGGCAGACAACCGGAGTAAAATGACCGCAGGTGGGTTAATAAATGAAAGTGCGCGAGCGAGCGCAAACTTTACTTTTGATAATCATTCAAAGGATGTGCTGCGCGATAACTGGGGCAAACCACCGTGCGTTGCAGTAGCAGATTATGATCTAAAAGTCATTGCAAGCAATTTCTGGGGAGAACCTTCGAACCTCTGTAAAACCGATGAAGGGGGTACTCTTGATGTAATGTTCATTCCTTTTACCGATATGCCAGGTTTTTTTGAGTTTGGTTTTTTAGGAACAGACACGGACCATGGACTGGTGGATGGAAACCCTGAGTTTGATTTCATCTATAAATCATCGCTGACTATGAATATGGATCTTGATGCAGAGATTCTCTCGTTCATAGGCGGTAACCATGATCACACCCAGTGGTTGTTGCGCGGCTCTGAAATTTCCCCATTCCCGGGACAATGGTTCCCGCTTGACCCAGCCATGATAACTCTCATGAACCCTATAGAAAACCCAGACGGGAAGACCGTCTATCGTCTCGTGACCATGATGTGGCCAGAGCAAGGGGTTCATATTGCCTTTGATGCACTCTCCTACGGTGCTGACAGCAATCCCTTTAATGGTTTTACCTACGATTATGCACCGACTCCACCGACCATCACCGGACCAACAACAGGAGAACCAGGGACCTCCTATGATTTTGCTTTCCAATCCACCTACACGCTTGGATTTGACCTGCTCTATAAAATCGACTGGGGTGATGGCACACCAAGTGAGTGGATCGGCCCATTCCCTCAAGGGATGATCGTGTATGTTCCTCATATATGGCAGGAGGCAGGGACCTATTCTATCGCTGTCAAAACAAAACCGATAGCAGAGGGAACGGAAAGCGTCTGGTCAACAGCAGAGATCGCAATTGCGTCACCTCCACCGCAACTCACCGTAACAATCACCGGTGGTCTTGGGGTGAATGTCAAGATAAAGAATATTGGTGAGACCGATATCACGAGTCTTCCCTGGAGTATCAGCCTTGATGGTGGCTTTATCCTTGCCGGTCAAGACACCTCAGGGTCCGTTGACCTTGCCGTCGGTGAAGAAAAAACAGTTCACGCCTTCGTTCTTGGTTTTGGCCGACCGACCATCACTGCAACTGCTGGTGCCTTCGAAGAGACGGCGACCGGATTTGTCCTGTTCGTTTTTGTTGTTGGTGTCCAGCAATAGAAAAAAGGGTTCATCCCTTTTTTTTTATTTGCTCATCGCCCGTCTGAACATCGGGACTGCAACCGCAAGAAGAACGATGCCGAATGCGACCAGGATCAGTACCTCGGTTCCGACCGCGGAGATATCAGCACCGAGCACCATGACTTTTCGTAGGGCGGTCGTCGCGTAGGTCAGAGGCAGGAATTTAGCAAGCCCCTGCATGTACCACGGCATCTGCTGCAGCGGGAAGAACACGCCGGAGAGGAACATCATCGGGAACATCAGGGTCATCATCACCATGGTTGCGGTCTCTTCATTTTCAGTAAAGGATGTGATGAGGATGCCCAGGCCGACAAAACTAAAAACGGTGAGAAGAATGAGGAGTATGACCAGCAGGATGCTTCCTTGGATGACCACGCCGAAAAGGACCACGGCGAGCAGCAGGATGATGAATCCCTGGATCATCCCTCGGACGGTCTGTGCTGTAACCTTGCCAAGGATGATGGACAGACGGTTGATCGGTGCAGCAAGCATCCCATCCAATGTCCCCATGTCTTTTTCGTAGGATATCGCATGAGGCAGACCGGTCATGAGCGCCATCATGACGACCATCGCGATGATACCTGGGGCGACAAACTGGAAATAGTTCGGTTCCCCTGGGACGATTCCTTTTGATTCGACGATATATGGTGTAATCAATGATGTTGCAGTCGTGACCGAGACATGATACGAACTGTTGAGGTTGGAAATGGCAGATTGTTTGCCCATCGCCTCGATGGTTTTTGTTATGACGCCCTGCATCGTCAGTGACATCTGCGGGTTGGATTGATCGATGACGATCGTGATGTAGCCTTGTTTCCCTGAGAGGATGTCTGATGAGAAGTTCTCCGGGATGATAAGGCCGCCATGGATGTCGTTATTCTGAAGCTTTGTTTTTATATCATTGAAATCAGTAGCGCTGCTCAGGAGCATCATACCAGATTTGTTATTAATAGCATTTAGCTGTGCCACAAAAGAAGTCCCCATGGACCCAGCATCATTGTTCACCAGCGCGATCGGCGTATCTGTAATAGTGCTTCCTGTAGGAAAAATAAAGCCGACCATCACCATCATGAAGAGTGGCATGAGCACCAGCATGACCAAGCGCAGTTTGCTTCTGCTAAACTCCAGCAAATCCTTCCAGCAGATCCATAAGCTATGACTTATCACATTTCTTACGCCCATGCATTTTCACCTACCGTATCCTCTTTGGTCTTCGTCGACCTGGACCGTGCCCCGGCCCTACACTGCTACTTGGCGTGTTTTCTGTAACTTTCTCACGCGCCTCGCGCCCTGTCAAATGGAGGAACACATCCTCTAGGGATGGTTCAAGGTTTTTCACCATGCGGACTTTCGCACCGTTTTTCCGTAAGGAGTCAACGATGTCGTCAAACGCATCATTACCGGTCGTTCTGACCAGCAAATGGTTGGAGTCTTCCTGGATGAGTGATTTGACTGAACCGAGCGATTGCACCGAAGTCATCATCCGTGGCTCGAGGTTCGATACCTCGATTTCAAAGGTAGACACGTCTGTCCCTGAAACAAGTTTTTTGAGATTGGCAGGGGTGTCTAGTGCAACGATTTTCCCATGGTCTATAATGCCCATTCGTTTGCAGAGCGCCTCTGCCTCAAACATGATATGTGTTGTGAGAATGATCGTGGTGCCATTTTCAGTGTTGATCCTCTTGGTCAGCTCTCGTATCTCCGCGGTTGATTGCGGGTCGAGCCCAAGCGTGGGTTCATCGAGGAACAGGATCTCAGGTTGGTTGACGAGCGCGCGGATGACATTGATGCGCTGCTTCATCCCGGTCGAAAACGTGTTTATCCGATGGTCCGCCCATTTTTCCATGCGTACGAACGCTAAGAGCTCGTCTATTCGTTTATTCAAAAAGTCATTGGGGAGGTTGTAGAGCTTACCGAACAGCTTGAGGTTTTCGCGTGCGGTCAGCTGTTCATACATGATCATTTTTTCTGAGACAAGGCCGATGTGCGTTCTTACTTTGCCTGATTGTTTGACGATATCATAACCGGCGACGGTTGCTACGCCTGCTGTCGGCCTGGTGAGAGTGCAGAGCATCCGGATGATGGTTGATTTGCCTGCACCGTTTGGTCCGAGCAGCCCGAAGATTTCGCCTTTTTTGACATAGAACGAAACATCATCGACCGCTGGAAAATCTTTAAAAAGTTTTCTTAAGTGGGTAATCTCAATGGCGTTGCCATTTGTGGATGGTGGTTCTGCGATGCCCGGGATGGTCACCCTTCCTTTTGTTTTACAGGAGTCACAGGTCACGATGAGCCTTTCACCGGCCTTTCCGCTGTACTCTCCGATGTTTCCGCAACGAGGACATCTGAATTGATGGGCAGCCTGGTTCATTCCCGCAGAATCTTTTTCCATCGCTATCACTTCTTCTTTAATTTTGATCTGATCTTGTTGATGTTTTGGCTCATCAGCTCGAGCTGTTTGCTCATCGTATCTGGGTTGACCAGCATGATGCGGTACTGATCCGCGTTTCCGATGACCAGCAGCTTTTCACCTTTTTTTATTTTAAAATCGGTTCGTAATTTTGCCGGTAGGACGATCTGCCCTCGTTCGCCAACAGTTGTGCTGCCGTAAAATTTCATTTCTTTCATCATTGCACGACCAATGAGCCGGAGGTATGATTTAACAAATATAAATAACTTTTCACTAAAATCATACATTTCATACCCTTCTGGTTTTTTGGTTTTTTTAAAACAATAGGGATCCCGTCGCTAGGAGAATGGTTCATAGGTTTCGTCTTTTGAAATGGAGGAAAAAGGTTTAAAAACCAAGCGGATAACGGTTCTTATTGTTGACAGGGATTGGGTTTGGTTATGACCATCAAGATATTTGTGACCGGCGGTACATTCGACAAGGAATACGATGAGATAGACGGAAAACTCTTTTTCCGTGACACCCACCTTGCTGAGATGCTGAAGCTGGGTCACTGTAAAGTGGACATCGATATCCGTACCTTGATGATGCTTGACAGCACCAGTATGAAGGATCACGATCGATCCATTATCGTGGAGAATTGCAAGAACACAGAGGAAGAAAGAATCGTTATCACCCATGGAACCGACACCATGGTGGAGACCGCCCAATGCCTCGGGGATGTCATCAAGGATAAAACCATTGTTCTTACCGGTGCGATGATCCCGTATCGGTTCGGCAGCTCCGATGGACTATTTAACCTGGGTAGTGCGCTTGCGTTTGTGCAGACGCTGCCACATGGCGTTTATGTGTCGATGAACGGCCGTTTTTTTACCTATGATAATGTGATGAAGAATAAACAGCTTGGTGTGTTTGAAGAGCTGAAAGCTATTCAATAAAATGAATTATTTCAGAGATGTTTTGTAGTTTTTCTCTCCTTGTGGCACCATCAAAGGCTTTAGAAAGAACAAGTCTGCTGATACCTTGGAATCATGATGGATTTCCCCGCCAAGGAGTCCTTGTTTTGTGAACAATGAATTAAGGATCAATCGAGTAGAAAATACTCCTATGAAGGGTGAACGTCCGTATCCCGGGTTTCCATTGGCCAGATAGATGACCCCGAGGTCTTCGGTCTGATTATAGAGCATCCAGGTATCCGACCCGTAGATGTCTCCCCCGTGACCTGATGCGATGAGATGGCGGTTGATAGGAACATACATCCATGCGAGACCAGAGCTGAGGTTGTTGCCTGGTTGTAACTCATGCATGAGCGCCACGGTCTCTTTTTTTAGGATGCGGGTTTCTTTGTAGACCCCTTCGTTCATATGGGCGATGAGGAAGTGGGAAAGATCAGCAACCGTCGAATACAATCCTCCTGCCGGGTAGAACCGCACTCGCCAGTACATCTCAGGTGGGGTGAATTCTCCAGAGAGGAATCCAAGCTGATTGATATGATAGTATGTTCCTGAGTAACGCTGATACGGGATTGCGACCTGCTCGATGGGAAGTGTCGAGAGGTTGAAGCTTGTGTTCTTCATCTCCAACGGGGCGAAAATATGATTGTCGCAATACTCAAGGAAAGGCTCCCCGGAGAGTAATTCGATAAGATAGGATGCAAGGTCAAAGCCGACGTTTGCATACATCGCATACGCTCCTGGTCGACATAACGTATTCCAGACGGTAGGATCATAATAGGCGCCTCCTGGTAAGAGGAACTCCCTGAGGTAGGGCTCCGGGAAGAAAGTAAAGGGCGGGTCGCCTGAGAAGTTGAGCCAGTAGTATTGCATCTGGTTGTTCGTATTCAAGCTGGAGGTATGGGAAAGAATCATGCGAAAGGTGATGGGGTCGTTCGGGAAGTTTGGGTTGCGAAGTTCAAATGGTAAAACAGTGTTGACGTCGTCATCAAGGCCAAACAACCCCTGTTCGTACAGTTGCATGAGGGCGGTGCCGACAATGGTCTTGGTGATGGAGGCAAGAAGATAGATGGTCGCGGTTGTCGGTGATTTTTTTTCGGACATGTCATAATAGCCATAACCCTTGGACCAGACGATGCAGTCGTCCTTGATGATGCAGGTGGAAAGAGAAGGCAGCCCAGCGATTCTCATCAGAACGGAGATCTTTTGATCGAACAACAGGTCAGGTGCCGGGGAAGGGGTGCTTTCTTTTGAAGCATCGGTGAATAGGGGCGGTAGTGTTGTCGCCTGCAGTGGGGCTAGGGTTGATCCCAGAAAGATAAGGATCCATGCAACCGATATGATTTTGATTGGTGCATTCTTCATAGAACACTGCCCCTTCATTTCTTTGTATATAGGTAAAAATATAGTTATCATTTATTTAAAGGTATTTCTTTTGGATGGGGTCAAACATCACAATATCTCTTTTATTCCGTGTTTTTGTTGATTTTTCAAAAAAGTTTCTGCATTCTATGGTGTATTTCCGTTCAGAGATCCTTCAGATATTTTACGGCATCCTTTTAATCAAATTTTTTTTACTTTTTTTCCAGCTTTCATCTCTCGTTCAGTGTCTTTCATCGAAAGGTACTGTTCTTTTGTCATTGACGCAGTGCGTAAACAGGAGTTGATGATCACGTTTTGCTGGGTTGACCATTCTTTGTCGCTGTGGGTGCGGACGTACTCTGCCCATTGGTCGATGAAACGGAACCGTTCTTTTTGGTTTTCCTTAACGAAAGTCACGCAATATCTCCTTGTAGTGTTGGAGTAGTTTTTTATCTAAATGCCCTTCTGCGATTTTTTGTATGTGGCGTGCGTCTTCTTTATCCTTTGGTGATTTTAACACCATTTCTTTGAATGCGATCTGTAGCTCAAGTGGAGAGATGCACAAGGTTCCCTGCTGAAGGATTACCTTGATGCCGTTTTGTAATGAAAGGTCATCAAAACGGTTTTTTGCCCATTTCAGCTCGATGTTGGGGATCATGGTATTTTGTTTTGCGAATCTGACCGCAGCTCCTTCAGTGAGACGCTCAAACATATCGCGGTCTTTTTCTTCATTGATGCCATAGAATCCTTTCTCGTTTAGGTCATGAGCCAATTCCTTTAGGGTCAGGAATTCAATCTTTGGGATGATGATGTCAATATCTTCGCTTGCCCGCGCTCGACCTAGGAGAATGGAGACGTATCCGCTGACGATCACATACGGTGTATGTCTCTGTAGGACGGCAGTAAACTCAAGTGCTAACCGATCAAGATCAGATAGTTCCCTGTCGGTTTCAATAGTGGTAGTGTCAATAAATCTCATTATTTCTCTTATGGTGAGAATCTCGTTCTACTATATCATTTTTTATTGAGGTCTTTTTCATCGCATCACCCTCGCTGAGCATTCCATCCTTATAAACCCTTACGGGGGAGGTCGCTGAAAGTAGTATGTCCGGTTGATTATATTAAAAATTATGAAGATAATAAAACCTCGTGACCCGGCTTATCACAATGTTTTAAATAGGACAGGAGCATGGTTTTTTTCATGAAGTCCTGTGATGAATCATTACCCGAGCTTATTGGTGTGTATGACAAAGATAATTCGAATACATTCGTCAGTCTGTATTTCGATGGGAGTGATGATCATTTTATCGCGCACCGGGAAAAAGTGATCCAATGTCTTCTGACACAGGATGAGCAAAAGAATTTCGTCAAGACCATGGATACTATTCAAACATATCTGAAGAAGAACAAGGGGGCGAATCACGCTATCTTTGCCTCTGATAAAAACCATTTTTTCAAGGCTCTGTCCTTTCCTGTGGCCGTCAAAAACTCCCTGAGTGTGGATGTCTCTCCCTATATTCATCAGATCGCTGAGCTGGCTGACGAATGGCAGGCCTACACCATGGTGCTGCTCAACTCGAACCATGCGAAGATCTTTTCGTTTTCCTGCGGAGAGCTTGCGGTCGAAGAGGATCTTTCTGCCGATATCATGAACAAACACAAAAAAGGCGGGATGTCCCAGGCACGGTTCCAGCGGTTACGAAAAGGAAGCATCCATGCTTTTTTGAGTGAGGTGGTAGAGGCTCTGTCGAAAATCACGACCGAAAATATCATCATTGCCGGTCCCGGGGAAACAAAAAAACAGCTTTCTGGGATGCTGCCGATACAGCTTCAGAAAGCGGTGATCGCAGAGGTGGACGTTGCCATCGATGATGCCTGCGGGCTGGTTGACGAAACCCGGGAGATCATCAAAGAGAAAGGAAAAGAGGAGCACCGTAGACTCCTTGAGCTCATCCAATCTGAGATCTTGAGAAACGGGTTGGCTGTGTACGGTGTCAAGGAAACGCTGGCAGCGGTGAAGAACGGGCAGGTGGAGGCGCTGCTTGTGCAAAAGGACGTGAAACACAGAGGATGGCTGTGTGAAGGCTGTCAGCTCATCGAGGAGGGGAGCTCCTTGCTTTGTCCGTCCTGCGGGAAACGTACCTCTGAAGTGGACATCATCGAGGAGATCGTGAAGATCGCCAAACGCACCGGTGCGATCGTCGGATTCAGCCAGGATGAACGATTACAGAAAATAGGGCCGGTCGTCGGACTCTTACGGTTTAAATAACAGGAAACCATAAGTAAAAATTAATCCTCATAATAGTACAGGGTAATAATGGAAAAGAAACGGTTGGCAAAGAAGGAAAAACAAGACAGTGCCAAATTGGTGAAACGCAGGAAAAAATCGATTACATACTTCTCGAAAGCACATTAGAGTAAAATCATGGCTCATCGGTCGTTCTAACAACAGAGCAATTCCCGTTACAATATATGACTATAGCTGAGTTTTTTCCCACTTTTAAAAATACATATATTGTTCACTATGAATGAACAAAATAACTATTTTTTATTCACTGTCAATGAAAACATTTATTAATTATTTAGTCAAGGAGTTGTCCGAAGAGATTTTTGATTGTCTCTGCGTCGATGTCCATTGCGATGTGTGCTTTTTGAAAGATATCCTGTTCTTTTTTGATGAAAGTTTGTAGTTGTTTATTGTCGTTTTCATTGAGGATATTCCAGGTTTCTTCTCGTATTTTTTTAAAATCTTTTCCTGAGTACCATAGGAGTGAATAGATGTCGCAAATATCTTTGATGAGTTTTTCATCTTTTGTCCGTCTTGGGACGCTTTTGATTTTTGTTGCAAGAAGAATGTCTGGAGTGGGGAGCCAAAGGTGTTTGTTAAACTCTGTGAGTTCCCTGCGATATTTCTTGTGATGGAATACTGGTGTAAGCAGGGGTTCATCTACTGGGTTGAATCCAAAGGTTTCTTTGAACGATGGATGTATTTTGTTTACGATAGGATCAATGTAAATGGTGAAGATGTCATGAGTCGGTGTTCGTTTTGCCTCTTCAGATGTAAGCTCTTTTCCGGTTTCATAGTGAACTTCTTTGTAATATCGAAATCCAAGGTTGTTGAATCCCATCGTTTTAAGTGTGGCAAGTGATTTTCCGATGGCTGTGTTTTTAAGTTGTGTTTTGCGTAAAGATGCTTTGAGGTGGAATCCAAGATCGATGTCTCGTGATCCAAGGTAGTTGCGTCCTTGGTCTTTTGAAAAGTTGTTGTTGACCGTGAGGTAGACTGCCTATCCGCCAAGAAGACAGATTGGTTCTTCTAATCTTTCGATGATGTGTTTGAGGTAGGTGTAGGATGTGTCTGTTTCGGATCTATTGTATAAGGTCATGGTACTCCTTTTTTATGAGCATATGTGCTGCTTCGATTGCGACTCCTTGTTCTCTGAGGAGGTCTAGGATGAGTTGTGGTGTTGAGACGATGCGGTAGTCGTCTTTTTTGATGTTTGCGTAAAAGACGTGTTCATCGTCAAGGAGGATTCTTGTGTTACCTTTGCCAACGAGCCCGTTTTTTGTAAGCAGGGCGTGCCATGCGTCCAGGTCTTGTTCTTGGATGTAGATGTCGACGCGTGAGGGGAAGAGGTAGTGCTGGGTCAGTGATTCTGCGTAGTAGGTGGTGAGTGCGTATTTGAGTGACGTTGTTTTGAGAAGGTCGAGAGGATTTTGGATATTGTATTCTCTAAAGAGTGGATAGTCGTTGATGGTGAGCCAGTAGGAAAAAAGCCCGGGGATGTCGTTGACTTTTGTGTTTTTCGTCAGGTTCTTTTTTTCTAATTTGGCAAGGACTTTGATGACCCATACATGAGTGCAGCCTGCTTCTTTTGCGATGCGGTATTGTGAGAGTGATCCGTTCGGATGTTTCAGGAGGATTCGGAGTATTCTTTCCTGTTTTTTCCCTTTCATACTATGTAACAATAAAAACTAGTATATAAATATTACTTACATGTAACTCTTCCTTCTTTTATCTAAATATTACTTACAGTTACTCGTAGAGAATATCCCTGGTTTGACATTTTTTCCGCTCGAAAAAATGAGAATGAATAAGACATGGATTCCACTCCTATTTCATTCGCGAACACTACATACACTGGTTTTTTGTTCATCTGAGTTTAACTCCGGGTTTCTGTATCTTTTTGATCATTGTTGGGTTCCAGGTCCAGACGATCCTTCCATCTTTATCCATGAGGAGTTTTCCTGATTGCTCGAGGTAGTCAATGATGAGGCAGAAGGTCTGGTACATCATCTTCTTCGGCAACGCTTTCCAGAGTTCTGTTTTCTTTGGGTAGTTCATGTGCTGGAGCGCCTCCTCAACCATGAGTATGGAATCGAGTGTTGGAGAATGGAGTATGGTGGTCATGTTGCACCTGCTTATTATATAAGTTTATATAATTCATATATTTAAACATTTTTCTCAACCTCCCATAATTCATACACATCGCAGGGTGTTCCATCCTTATAAGGAATCAGCAAGGGTCGTTGAAACTATTTATCTCCCTGTTATTATAGATGTAAAAGAGAACTGGATCTCTGCTCCGTATTCTCTCTGAAAAAATCACAAAATATAAGAAGGAATAAATAATTCATTTTCCTAAGTCTATTATAAAAGTCTGGGAGAAATGAAGTCATGAATATTCGTGAGATGCCGTGGTTTGAGAGACCGGGGGCTCGTCTGAAACGTAGTGGTCCTGAGGTGCTCTCTGATGCTGAGCTGCTTGCGGTCGTGCTTGGTCGCGGAAGCAGAGATGAAAACGTTATCGACTGTTCCCGAAGGGTTCTTCGTGAGGCTAATCTGAATTATCTTGCGGAGCAATCGGTGCCGCAGCTTGCCAAGACGTTTGGTGATGACGAAGTCAAGGCGATGAAGGTTTCTGCGATGTTCGAGCTGTTCCGACGCACCAACAGGCTCAAGGCAGCCGGGTTCAGCCGTAAGATACAGAGTGCGGAGGATGTGTACCATTATTTTGCTGACAGGCTGGCGGAGAAGAAGAAAGAGTATTTCTACGCACTCTGCCTTGATACGAAGCATCGGATCATCCATGAGGAATTGGTGTCGGTCGGGATCCTTGATGCAAGCCTTATCCATCCCCGTGAGGTGTTCAACCCTGCTATCAAGGTTTGTTCACATGCTGTTATTTTGGTTCATAATCATCCGAGCGGGGAGGCGGAACCATCGGAAAATGATAAGGAAGTGACGAAACTTTTAATGGATGCAGGAAGGCTGCTTGGGATTGAGGTGTTAGATCATATAATCATTGGTATGGATGGATATCAGAGTATGAAGGAGCAGGGTTGGATGGAATAAACCA
>DQIQ01000130.1:0-1403 GCA_003942085.1 Thermoplasmata archaeon
TGGGACCGTCGTGTTGCGCTCAATAAGAGGAGTTGCGACCCCACCCAAGGTCTCTATGCTCAACGTCAATGGCGTCACATCTAACAACACAATGTCTTTGTCGATATCACCAGACATGACACCAGCCTGGATCGCTGCGCCGACCGCGACACATTCCATCGGGTCAACCTCTCGTTTCGGTTTCTGTTTAAAAATCTCCTCGACCTTCTTCTGTACCAACTGCATGCGGGTGACACCACCGACGAGGACGACGTGATCGATCTCCTCTGGTTTCAGCTTCGCATCATGTAATGCCTGGTTGCAGGGTTTTTCGCTGCGCTGGACAATCGGAGAGATGATCTCTTCAAGTTTAGCTCGGGTGAGTTTTATCTCAAGATGTTTTGGTTCACCGGTGACGACATAGATGTAGGGAAGATTGATATCGGTCTGAAGCGTCGAAGATAGTTCTATTTTAGCTGTTTCTGCTGCTTCTAAGACTCGTTGTAACGTCTTGGGTTCTTTCCGAAGATCCACACCATGTTTTTTCTTGAATTCTTCAGCGATGTAATCGACCAGTGCTCTATCCATGTCAGAGCCGCCCAGCTGCGTATCACCACTCGTGGATAAGACCTCAAAGACGCCTCCTCCGACCTCCATGATCGTGACATCAAGGGTCCCCCCACCGAAATCATACACCGCTATCTTCTGATCGCCTTCTTTATCCAACCCGTAGGCAAGAGCTGCAGCGGTCGGCTCGTTGATGATTCGTTTCACGTTGAATCCAGCGATCGCACCAGCATCCTTGGTCGCCTGCCGTTGGTCATCATTGAAGTATGCAGGAACCGTGATGACTGCATCGGTGATCTTTTCACCAAGAAAATCCTCAGCGTCTTTCTTGATCTTCTGAAGGATGAACGCTGAGATCTGCTGTGGGGTATAGGTTTTCCCACGTAACGTGACCTTTTCATGGGTCCCCATCTTTCGTTTTATCCGTTGGACCGTTCCTTCGGTGTTGGTGACTGCTTGTCGTTTCGCTGCCTCACCGACCAGCATTTCTCCGGTTTTTGTGAAGGCGACGACTGATGGAAAATATGGTTGTCCTTCAACACTTTTTATGACGACTGGTTTTCCTGCTTCTATATATGCTGCCTCAGAATTTGTGGTTCCGAGATCGATTCCTATGATCTTAGCCATTTTATACACCTCCAAGGTGGTTTTCTTATTGTTTCTTTTTTGCGACAATAACATGGGCGGGTCGGAGGAGTTTTTCTCCCACCAGATACCCTTTTTTTATTTCATCAAGTATTGTTCCATCAACACAGTCAGATTGTTCTATTGTTGAGACTGCGTTATGGAGTTGATAATCGAATGGTTTGCCTTTGCAGTCAATGTAGGTTATTCCTTCTTTTTGTAGGAATTTATCT
>DQIQ01000130.1:1503-3580 GCA_003942085.1 Thermoplasmata archaeon
GTAGAGTGTTCTTTTTCCATGCGTTTTTGGTAGTTTTGAAAATCAGCAAGCGTGCGTAGATATTTGTCGTTTTTTTCTGTGAGTTCTTGCTGGAGTCGTGTGTTTTCTTCTTCTAATTTTTTTAGAGCATCATGTGCTGTTTCTTGTGTATTTTTCTTGGTGCTGGATGGTTTTTTTGTCGGCATAATCACCAAAAAAATAAAAAAAAAGAAAAAAAGGTTGGACTAGTAGTCGTCCATCCCACCGGGGGGCATACCACCGGGCATTCCACCTGGGCCGCCTGGAGGCATTCCACCGCCACCGCCGCCTTTTGAGGCGATGATGTCGTCGATCCGAAGGATCATCGTTGCTGCTTCAGTGGAGACCTGTATTTCTTGGACGCTGACGCGAAGGGGTTCGATAACATTGATTTTTAACATGTCACTGACTTTTCCGTTTAACACGTCAACACCAGCGTATTTGCCGCCTTTCTTGTGGGATCTGCGCACCTCAAGCATCATATCGATAGGGTCCAGCCCCGCGTTTTCAGCAAGGGTCTTCGGGATGATTTCAATTGCGTTTGCGTACGCTTCGATTGCCATCTGCTCTCGTCCACCGACAGTGGTAGCATATTCTCGTAACGCCATAGAAATCCATGTTGCGGCTGCGCCTCCACCAGCGGTCATTTTACCGTCTTCTAAGGCGACTTTCACAACAAACAAGGCATCGTGCATACCACGATCGAGTTCGTCGACCACATGTTCGGTACTACCGCGTATAAGGATAGAGACAGCCTTTGGATTCTTGCAGTCGGTAACAAATGTCATCTTGTCATCGCCGATCTTCTGTTCTTCAACATTACCTGCGAACCCAAGGTCCTTTTGTGAGAGCTCATCAAGGTTTGCGACAACGATTGCACCAGTTGCTTTTGCGAGTTTGTCCATGTCGCTTTTCTTCGCTCGTCTGACTGCGTAGATGCCTTCTTTCGAAAGGAAGTGTTGTGCAAGGTCATCGATGCCTTTCTGACAGACCAGGACGTTCGCTCCGCTTTTTTTGACTTTCTCGACCATTTTTTTCAGCATGGATTCCTCTTCATCGAGGAACGCTTGGAGCTGGGTTGGGTCTTGGATCTGAATTCTTGCATCAACTTCTGTTTTCTTAATTTCTAATGCTGCGTTAACAAGTGCGATCTTTGCATTTTTTAAGTGTCGTGGCATTCCCTCATGGACGCGTTCTTTGTCCAAGATGATTCCTTTAATTATTTTTGTGTCCTGGATGCTGCCGCCGTGTTTTTTCTGGATTTGGATGTTGTCCATGTCGACAATGGTTCGATCTCCGATTCGTTCTGCGATACTGGTAACTGCGTCGACGACGACGTCGGCAAGAAGTTCTTTTGCTTGGCTTGCACCTTTGCTTGCCATGGATGTCATCGCGATGTTTTTCAGAGTTTTCTTGTCCCCTGATTTAATCGGAACAGACATCTTATTGAGTTCATCAATAGCTTTCGTTGATGCAAGCTTGTATCCGCTGCAGATAACGGTTGGGTGAATGTTCTGCTCGATGAGTTCTCCTGCGTATTTTAATAGCTCACCGGTGAGAATAACTGCGGAAGTTGTTCCGTCACCGCATTCTTCATCTTGTGATTTAGCGACTTCAACAATCATTTTTGCCGCTGGGTGTTCCACATCGATTTCTTTTAAAATGGTTGCTCCGTCGTTGGTGATAACGACATCACCCATAGAGTCAACCAGCATCTTGTCCATTCCTTTTGGGCCAAGGGTTGATTTCACTGCATCAGAGATTGCTCGTGCTGCCATGATATTGTTTAATTGTGCGCCTTTTCCTTTTTCTCGCTTCGTTCCTTCTTTAAGGATGATAATTGGTTGCTGTCCTCCAGCCATCATACAATTTGCCTCCTTTTAATTATGTTTAAAAGTAAAACCAGCATACGAACACTTCTATATAAAGGTTACGATTCAAGCAGTAGTTCCGAAAGTTCCTACCAAGGACGAACTCATAGGTAAAATGAGTGTTGATCCAAGTCTATAATATGGTCTCAGAAGAAGAATCTTTTGATTATCCAAACAAAAACAAGGGG
>DQIQ01000044.1 GCA_003942085.1 Thermoplasmata archaeon
AGCCCCGGTGCAAATATTTGAGCCCCGGCGTAGTTTTATTCTTGTTGGTGCGTCTACGGTGGCTGGTTCATTGATTCCGCTGGTACCGTTCATCTTCGTTGGTGGTGACGTCGTCACAGGAGCCATTACTTCTGTTATCGTTAGTGGCATTGCTCTGTTTCTCATCGGGTGGTATGCAGCGAAAACAACGGTAGGATCCTTGTGGAGATCTGGGTTACAGATGGCGGTCATAGGTTTATTCGCAGGCCTTCTTGGGTTTTTAATTGGTCATTTTATTGGAACAAATCCGGTATAAAAAAGTGCAGGAGAATGGATTTAATAGTAAAGTTTAAATCATAGTTATGAATATATATTCATAATATTGGGGGCGTAGGCTGGTAAAAAATGCCGAGACCACGACGTTGCAGACGGGTGTGCTTTGAACCAGGTATCACCTACTTTAAACCAGCAGGGGTACCAATGACTGACTTAGACGAAGTCGTTCTGATGGTTGATGAATTCGAGGCTATACGATTGAAAGATGTTGACGGATTGGAACAAGAACAATGCGCCCAGCATATGAACATCTCGCAACCAACATTTCACCGCCTTTATCTGGAGGCACGCAGAAAAATAGCAGATGTTATCGTCAATGGGAAGGCATTGAAAATCGAGGGAGGAACCTATGAAATCAGCCCTCAACAAAGTAGGAAACGAAGATGTTATCGAAGAGGTGAACAAAAATGAAAATAGCAGTTGCATCAGACGACCAGACAAGCATTTCCGAGCATTTCGGAAGAGCATGTGGTTTTATGGTGTTTGAAATAGAGAATAATACTATACTGAAACAAGAATATCGGGAAAACATTGGAAAAAGCACTGGAGAATGCCATAGTTGCGATCATGATACAATGATTAATAATATCAAAGATTGCGCTGTCGTCATCAGTTATGGGATGGGGCAGAGGATTTATAATGATTTACTGAAGAATAATATTTTGGCAATTGTCACTGATGAAAGAACTGTGACTGATGCGGTAAATCAATATTTAAAACATAAATTAAATAACAGACTTGATAAACTGCATTAATAGAAAAAATGAAGATGTTATCTAAAGAGCAGGATATCCTATGAGCAAAAAAAGACCAGAGATGTTCAACAAAAAAGCATCGAAACCAAAAAACAAAGCAGATCAAATCATGGAAACCCTTGCATTGAAACCTGGACAAATAATAGCTGATATCGGATCAGGAGGAGGATACTTTACCTACAGATTTGCAAAAGCAGTAGGAGATACAGGCAAGGTCTATGCTGTGGATACCAACCAAGAATTCTTAGCATTCATCAAGAAACAAGCAACAGAACAAGGATTGACCAATGTTGTTACAATGCACACTGCATCCGAACATCCAGAACTTCCAAAACACACGTTTGATTATGTATTCCTGCGAAATGTCTCTCATCATCTGCCGAATCGAGTCAATTATTTTCAGAGATTAAAAGAGACGTTAAAAACAGATGGGAAAATTGTCATCATTGAATTTGATGGGAGAGGAGGATTCTTCAGTTTTCAGAGGCTCCATCGGCATTTCGTTCCCCCGAACATTCTCCTTGAGGAAATGAAACAAGCAGGATACTTGATACAGAAAAGTTACGATTTTCTATCAGAACAATCATTTACCATTTTCACTATAAAAAAATGAACAAAATATGCCATCCAGATTCTGCAGGGCATAATATTTAAACGATACATACGTGTCAGTTCCTAAAATAGTGAATTACATGGCTGATAAAAGAGTAAATCGGAAAGTAAAATTGCCATCCCATAAAACAAAAATCATATGTACGATAGGACCTGCATCTCGATCTCATGAGGTATTAGAAGAATTAATACAAAATGGAATGAATGTCGCCCGGCTCAATTTTTCTTTTAGTACTCCTACTGAGCATAGAAAAGATATTCGACTGATTAAGAAAACAGCTGCTGAGTTAGAGAAAACAATAACGATCCTTATCGATCTTCCGGGTTCAAAAATCAGAATAGGAACGCTAGAATCCGAACCTATCATCCTTAAAAAAAATACACAAATTACACTCACTTCACAGGATGTTCATGGGACGGACACGATCATTCCAGTGAAATACAGTCAATTACTAAAAAGTGTTTCCAAAGGACAAACAATTTATTTCAACGATGGATTTATTCAATTAAAAGTCCAGGCTGTTGTAAACGATGAAGTTCGATGCAATGTAATTATCGGTGGAGCGTTGTATTCATCGAAAGGAGTTAATCTGCCAGGAGCAAGATTGTTCCTAGATGCTGTAACACAAAAAGACCTTGAGTTTATTGATTTCGGGTTAAAAGAAGGAGTTGACACATTCGGTGTATCATTTATCCAAAATGCAAATGATATCCTTCAAGTAAAAGAACATGCTCAGAAAAAAGGAAAAACAATATATGCGGTAGCGAAAATCGAACGAAAAGACGCAATAAAAAATTTTGAACAAATCCTCCTTGTCTCAGATGCAGTTATGATCGCTAGGGGTGACCTTGGGCTTGAAATACCCTTAGAAGACGTTCCATCGGTGCAGAAAAAACTTATCAACAAAGCGAATCTCGCAGGTTGTCCTGTCATTACTGCGACACAGATGTTAGAGTCGATGAAAGAAAACACCCGTCCGACACGAGCGGAAGTCGCCGATGTCGCAAACGCTATTCTTGACGGTACTGACGCGATCATGCTCTCTGAAGAAACCGCGATCGGAAAATACCCTATCGAGACCGTTCAGATGATGAGAAAAATCGCTAAAGCAACGGAACAGAAACAGAGAGAATCTCCATCATCATGTAACCTTCAGAACATCTTGAGACGTACCGTAAGCGATGATCATCGCAGCGTAACAGACATTATATCACTGAATGTTGTAGAAGCTGCAGAGACCTTACAAATAAAATATATTCTCACACCGACTGCAAGTGGAAATACCGCTCGACGTATTTCACGATTTAAACCCGAGTGCTGGATATTAGCTTTTAGCGGACAGAAAAGCACCTGCCAGTTCCTCAATCTCTCCTCTGGTGTATATCCTTTTTTTATGGCAAACAAGACTAAGAGCTGGCATATTCCCATTCTTAAATTTATAAATGATGCTGGTCTTGTTAAAAAGAATGATAAGGTGATACTCACTCAGCGGAGATTTTCGAAAAAACCTGGTGGGACAGACTCATTTGGAATCCTTACAATTGGAGCAGAATAATTTAATGATGCCTTAGGTGGTTTTTTTCACCATTTGAATATCGGAGGCAAATTGCAATGCAGGTCGGTAAAATTTCTTGGCATATTCTTTCATCATTCTGCGTGCACTAAAAGGTGCGGCCGTGCTTTTAATCGCTTCCTTCATAAGTTTTATCCATTTGACAGATAGTCCATCATCATCGCTATCATAGAAAAGTGGTATGACTTTCTTTTCAAGAAGTTGATATATGTCCGTAGCGTCTTCCTTATCACTTCGATTTCCCTCTTTATCCCCGAATGCCCATCCGTTTTTACCGTTATATCCCTCGATCCACCACCCATCAAAAATACTCAGATTCGGAACGCCATTTAACGAGGCTTTCATCCCACTCGTCCCACACGCTTCATAGGGAGGTTGAGGATTATTCAACCAGATATCAACGCCATGGGTTAAATATTGGGCTAGGTTTTCGTCGTAATCTTCAACAAATGCAATTCGTCCACCGAATGAAGTATCTTTTGCAATGTTGAACACCTGTTGTATAAGTCGTTTTCCTTGGTCATCAGCTGGATGTGCCTTTCCTGCGAAAATGATTTGAACAGGTTTCCAACGATCATTTATAATGTTTTTGAGACGTTCGATATCCTGGAAAACCAAAGTCGCTCGTTTATAGGTAGCAAATCTGCGGGCAAAACCGATAGTCAACACATTCGGGTCAAGTAAAACACCAGATGAGAGAATAATCTTAGGGTCCGGTTGTTCATTCATCCATCGTTGACGTGCGCGATCCATAATGCGCATCACCAATTTTGTTTTGAGCCAATAATGGGTCTGCCAGAGTTCCTCATCTGGTATATCATCGATATGTTTCCAAATCTCTGGGTCATCGTGCTTTGAGACCCAATCTGACCCAAGATATTTATTGAAAAGAAGCTGTATTTTTGGTTCGATCCATGTCGGAACATGGATTCCATTTGTAATAGAATCAATAGGGGCTTTTTGTTCTGATTCTTCTGGCCATAGCGAATGCCACATCTTTCGAGCAATTGCGCCATGGCGTTTGCTGACGCCATTATGGTAGAGTGATCCTTTTAACCCGAAAGCAGTCATATTGAATCCTGCATTCGGATCCTTTGGGTCAATCCCTAATGCGAGAAAAGAGTTCCGATCTAAACCAAGGGCAGGCCAATAACCAGAAAAATATTTTTCCATAAGCGGGAATGGAATGACATCGTTTCCTGCGGGAACTGGTGTATGAGTGGTAAAAATCGTTGTAGACCGTGTTTGTTCAAATGCTTCATTGAAACTCATGCCTGTTGCTACTTTCTCCCTGATTCGTTCCAAGATAGCAAACACGGTATGACCTTCATTTAAATGAAGCACTGAATGCTTCTTCCCCATTTGTCGAAGTACTTCTGCGCCGCCGATTCCAAGGACGATCTCTTGACGAAGACGTTGTTCGGGGCTACCGATGTACAAATGCGAAGTAATCCCTCGATTCCATGGCTCGTTCTCATTGATATCGGTGTCCATGAGATATAGTTCAATACGACCAACCTGAACCTTCCAGAATTCCACGAAGAGAGCAGGGTCTATAAAAGGGACTTTAATTACTCGATGTTTCCCTTTCGCATCCAATACACGGGTGATGGGGGCTGATTCTCTCTCGATAGGTTCATTGTCGTCTTGTTGCCATCCATCGGAGTTGATTCGTTGTTGTAGGTACCCCTCTGGATACATGAATCCGACGGCCACAACAGGGATTCCGAGATCGCTGCTTTCTTTTAGTAGATCTCCTGCGAGGAATCCAAGTCCTCCAGCATAAAATGGAAGGGAGTGATGTAGACCATATTCCGCAGAAAAAAATGCAAGTGACAGATCATCCTGGGGCGTAATATTTTCAATAAACCAGCCGATGTTTGTTTTCATATCTTCATGGAAGTGTGCAATAACCGAATCATATTGCCGTAAAAACTTTTGGTCTTTCACCATATTCTTCAGTATGGTATTATCGATAGAGAGCAGCATTTTAACAGGATTGTGAACACTTAATTTCCATGACGCTCTGTCTATCATTTTAAACAGCATTCGTGCTTCTGGATGCCAACTCCACCAGGAGTTATACGCTAATTCTGAAAGACCGGATATTCTCTCTGGAATCTCTGATAATGTATTTTTAATATTTTGCATACTATGTTCCTTTTTTTCAAATTTCGAATTTTTAGGTTAATGCCTTTTCATGTTGAATCAATTTCTTTTTACTTTGTGAGAAGTTTTATCAGTTTATAGGTCTCTGCAACTTTGAATCTTTTCGGCTGGATAGCCACAGACAAGGGAATGGTAATAAACTTGTCATTTTTCATACTCACACAAAGATCGGTTTGATCGTCTCGTAAAACCTTTACCGCATAACTTCCAAGCTGAGATGCAAGAATTCTATCAACAGCGGTTGGATGACCTCCCCGTTGAATGTGCCCTAACACAGCAACCCTGGTTTCAAAACCCGTTTTTTTAGTAATAATACGAGCGACATCATGAGCCTTTGCTTTTCCCTCTGCAACAATGATAATCCAGCTTGATTTCCCTTTCACATTCCCTTGTTGTATTTCTGTGCACATCGCCTCAATAGTAAATTTTTTTTCAGGGAACAATACTTCTTCACAACCTCCCGCTAAAGCAACCTGCAATGCAATGTATCCGCTTTCACGACCCATCACTTCTACAATAAAAATTCGTTCCAAACTCGTTGCAGTATCTCGAATTTTATCTACCGCGTCTAACGCAACATTGACTGCGGTATCGGCACCAATCGATAGGTCAACACCAGATATATCGTTATCAATTGTCGCTGGGATACCAACAACAGGAATTTTATATTTCGTTGCAAGGACATGTGCTCCTTTTAAAGAGCCATTCCCACCGATGACAATGATGCCTTCTATTTTCTGTTCCTGGATGTTATTAACAGCTTGTTTTTGACCAACATCTGTGAGAAATCGTTTCGAACGGGAAGTTTTGAGAAAGGTCCCACCTAAATTAATAATACCTGAAACTGAGCCCCGGCTTAATGGAATAAATTTCCCATCAACCAAACCATCATACCCTTTCAAAACACCAACGACTTCAATGTTATAGCCACACGCTGTTCGTACTACGGACCGTATCGCAGCATTTACTCCGGCACAATCTCGTGTTATAATCGCTATTTTTTTCATAATACCACAAATATAGGTTACCAATCAAATTTCTTAAATTACGAAATATCATCCTTTTATATCTACCAACTTCATGACTCTATATAACCATTCCTCAAACTCATTCATTCCTTCTGCCTTCGTACGTGCCCTTTGAATCTCGGAAATGTTATAAAACTTTTGCCAAACAGTAGTTAGGTTATAACAATGTTTTCAAATTGTTTGAGTTACTTTTATATGCAAAAAATTCATTAAAATTATTGAGGTGAAAAAGATGGAATCGAAATATTTAGGGAAACCGATTCTTTATATGATTGCACTGGCAATGGCGGCTGCGAGTATAGTCTTGGGCATTGCAGGGTATTGGTTAGATGAACACTACATACGAATTCCTATCATCCTTTTATCCATAGGTGTATTTGCTCTTGCTCTCGCGAAAATGAACTCCCCCGAATAAAAACAAATAAACTGACCACTTATTATAAGCAGAATTTTTTGAATGCCCAATATTTTATAGGATCTAAAACAACGAAGATGAAGAGCGCAGAGAATCCCAACGTAAAAAGCACTTGATTAAGAGAAATCGACGGAATAATGACACCATAGACGCCCAATAATACGAATGCTACAATGGTTACTACGATTGAAATCATTAATCCGTTTCCAGGTCGTGAAGACCAGAAATGTCTCCTTTCTCGCACAATAGCAACTTTCAACAAACTATGAAAAACAAGCGTCAAGGTGACAAACGTCGTGAGTTGCACCCAAGTGAGATTGAAGTAGGTTACTCCTAGATATGTGGTGATTGCGCTTTGAATCACGAGCGGTACTGCAACGACGAGGGATGCTAAAGTAATATTCTTGATGTTCCACGTATCCGGAGTACGTGTATCCTTCACATTATCGGTTGCCAGCGAAATGGTTGCAAAATCATTGGCGACCAAGAGAAGCGCCATGCCTAAAAGTGTGAGGATAAGATTATGCAGCCAGAAGAACCCTAACGTCAATAGAACGATAAATTCAATCGTCTTGGTGACCTTGTTGATGACCCAGGTCAGCATCCGTTGATAGGTTTTCCTGCTTATCCGTATCGCATCAGCAATCACACCAAGACCTGGTTCTTCAAGCACGACGCTAGCTGCTCCTTTTGCGACATCAGTCGAATTGCTAACCGCTATCCCCATCTCCGCCTGTTTGAGCGCTGGTGCATCGTTGACTCCATCCCCGGTCATCCCAACGACATGGCCGCATGATTGCAACAACGTGACAATCTTGTATTTGTCCTCTGGATATATTTCAGCAAATCCGTCGTATTCTTCACAAATTTTTATTTTCTCTTCCTCGCTTAAATCTTTGAGATCACCCATGCGAATAATCCTACTTCCAATCGATGCTTGAAGAGCAATTTCTTTGGCGATGTTGATGTTATCACCAGTTAGCATTAGAGGTTTGATTCCAAGTTGTTTTACCGCTTCAATCATACTCTTGGAATCTGGTCGTAAGGGATCAGCTAATGCGACTAATCCTAAAAACTGAAGATGGTCAACGTCATCGCCGGTTGACCGGGCAACTGCAAGCGTCCTGTATCCTTTCTTCGAGAGGTCTTCAATCGATGTATCAACATTTTTTCTATTTTTTCCGTCTATTTCTTTGCACAAATCTAGTATTATTTGTGGTGATCCTTTCATTACTGTGAAGCGTCTGTTGTCTTTCTCGATAAGTGCCTCTGTTCTCTTAATCGAAGGGTCGAACGGAGTGAAATGGATCTTTTTATAAGAGGTAACATCAACCCCTAATGACTCTGTATAATCGATTATCGCAGTATCGATCCTTTCTTTACTTGCTTTGAGCGATGCTAATCGCGCGAACAACGCTACATCCTCTTTTGTATACCCTGTAAATGGGAGGATATCGGTGACCGATAGCTTGTTTTGGGTGATGGTACCGGTTTTATCGAGACAAAGCACATCAATCGACGCCGCATCCTCAATAGAGTCCAGTCGAGTGACGAGCACATCTTTCTTCGCAAGTTCCATTGCACCCACTGATTGGACAATGGTGATGACTGCTGGAAGAGACACAGGGATTGCTCCCATGAGAAAAATCACGACGAACGTAAGAATCGAAATATACGTGATACCGGTGAACAACGCAAAAATTGCTACTGCGATTAACGCCGCTATGCCGAAATACAGCATATATTTTGTAATGGTCATGATGATTTTTTCTTGATGAGATTTTGGTTTGGCTGCTTGTAACAACTCAGCGGTTCGACCAAAGGAAGTGTTTCCTCCTGTATTCACTGCTACGCAGAAGGCTTCTCCTCGTGTTACCAGAGTACTGGAATAAATGATATCTGATCGATGGACGCCGATAGGTAACGATTCACCGGTTAATGCTGATTGATCAACAGAAATCTCCCCTTTTATAATCTTGGCATCAACAGGTACTAAATCACCAAGTTCCAGCACAAAGATGTCACCTGGTACAATCTCTCGTGCATCTTTAATCACCCATACGCCATCCCGCTGAATCTTGGCTTTGACAGCCAACCTCTTTTTTAATAAAGAAAGGACTTTTTGCGAATGGCGCGCATGAACAAAACCAATGATAACATTTACCGTGAGCAAAATAAAGATAATTACCGCTTCTAAATAATGGCCGAGGAAATATGATAGAATGATCGCTATTTCTAATAACCAAGGCATAGGTCCCCAGTACCGTGAAAAAAAATCAATTAAGGGATGTCGTTTTTCTTCCTTAATTTCGTTGTATCCAAAACGCTCAATACGATGTTTTGCCTCGGATTCTGTTAGTCCATCCATTGTAGTTTTTAGTAGTCCGATTGTTTCTTCAATGGAGATTTCCTTATAGTCAGATGTGCTTTTGTTTTTCGTATTACTTCTCCTTTGCATCCAACTGATATTTATTGTTCAATTCTTCTCTTTAATACCCAAACAGAAAGATAGAATAAAACGATTGAGTAGAAGATGAGAACGACCATGCATATTACTGGATGAACCAGATCATATGACTCTGTGATGAAGAATCGAATCAAATCCACAGAATACGTCAGAGGAAGCGCATATGCCAGCGGGTGGAGAAACGACGGCAGGGCACTTACGGGGATGAAGACGCCGCAGAGGAAAATCATTGGGAAACGGAAAAAGTTCGCTAAGGTCATCGCGTCAAAGATCTCTTTTACAGCCACAGAGACCAGGGTTCCAAACGCTGCAAAGACGAACGCGGAGAGTACTAATGATGCTAGTAAAAATAATATGTTTGAGAATGGAACCCCCAAGAAGATAACCGATCCGATCAAAAATATGCTTGACATGAGAAATCCGAAGATGACACCACCAATGACTTTTCCAAATAAAATCGCTTGAAGAGACAGCGGTGCAAGGAGTAATCGCTCAAACGTCTTTGTCCTCCGTTCAAAGACGATAACAATCGCTTCTGCTGACGTGGCGGCAAAAAGGATTGACATCGCAATCAACCCAGATGCTAAATCTTTCACACCTGATGGATTTCTCAGGATGAATGCGAGCGCCATCACAATAGGGAACATGATCCCCCAGCTTAGGTTCGGGGGTTTGAAATAATACATTTTCAAATCTTTCAACGCGATGTACAGCGATCCTTTAACTTCTTCTTTAAACATTGATTATCGTTTCCCTTCTTTTTCAACTAACATAATTTCTTCTTTCAGCCCTGTGATTTCAATAAAGGCTTCTTCCAAATTTTTCGAGCTCGTCGTTGCTATGAGATTTCCTGGCGTGTCCACTGTTTTTATAGTGCCTTTCACCAGTATTGCTACGCGATCACAGAGTAATTCTGCCTCTTCAATGTAATGTGTGGTGAGAAAAACAGTGACTCCTAATGCTTTCAATTCTTTAATCATTGCCCGTAGAATCCGTGCGGAGAGCACATCCAAACCAGTTGTCGGCTCGTCGAGAAATACTACCTGTGGCGAATGTATGAGCGCCGCAGCAATGGTCACCTTTCGTTTCATGCCTTTTGACAGTGTAGCAAATTTTGCCTCTCGTTTCGATTCAAGATCGAATCTTTTCAGTAACTCTCCTATCCGTTTCTCCCGGTCCAACTGAGATACACCGTACAGCTGTCCTACGAACCGAAGATTATCAAAAACACTGAGTTCGTCGTACAGATTGGAATCCTCGGTGACCACGCCGATTGTTTTTTTGATTTCAACAATCTGTGTTCGTATATCTTTTCCTCGTATCGTCGCTGTTCCTTCAGTTGGTTGTATCAACCCTGTCAGCATTTTTATCGTAGTGGTCTTCCCAGCTCCATTTGGTCCAAGAAAGCCGAAAATCTCCCCTCGTTTCACTTCGAAGTTGATATGATTGACAGCCAGAAAATCTCGATAGGATTTTGTTAAATCAGATACCTCTATTATGGTATCGCTCCCCATAAGTCAAACTCCTTACCATTCTCTTATGCCACATTTCGCGTATACTTTTAAAATTATGGTTTGAAGAAACTATAGCTTCTTTATCAACATCGGATGTTCCCTTATGAAACAACAAATATATACGAGAAAAAGATTGTTTTACTAGTACAAGGTGGATAATTAAATGGATAAATACACAGTTTTTCCAAACCCGGCTATTGATAAAAAAGGAGTTATCTCAGAAAACTTCATCAATATGGGTATCAAAACCTTTTGGGAAGCCTGTGTTTATGTGCATGCGTTACCCTATGGATACAATTCTACAACAGATGATATTTTGATAATATTCAAAGAGAGATATGGATCATGTACGACAAAACACGCTGTCATTGCAACTCTTGCAGAAGAACTGAACATCCCTGTTCAAAAAATGATCGGGATTTATACAATGAGTGAGGAAATCGTCACCGGAACAAATCGCATTCTGGAGAAGTATCATTTACCGTACCTCCCGATGATTCATTGTTTCCTGATATACGATTCTTATCGGGTCGATTTAACTGTCGGTAATAACAACGGGAAGAACCGTTCGATTGAAGAATTTCTGTTCACCGAGAAGGTTATACCAAACTTTTCTGAAAAGGATGAATACTTCTTATATAAAAAAGCCCTGAAAAATCATATACTGATAAGAAAAGAGATGGAAGGAATCACGATGATTGATGTGCTGCATGCTCGAACCGAAGGTATTGCGTTGTTACGCTCCAAAGTGTCCCCACAATAATATGGAATTTGTGCTTGTTGACATAATTTACGGTTTTTTATTTGATTTTTTAATCCAATGATTGAAAAAGAGAATAAATGCAATTGACACAATAACGATAGATGGTTCAAAACCTGGAGTCGAAACCGGATCGTGAGAGTCTTGTGATGTATTCTTTTGTGCATCAATTACAAGTGGAATGAAGGTTATATTGGAGGTATACCAGGTTTTATTGCAGGCGATTCTCAGGTGGTATTTGATTTGTGTCGCCTCCTTTTCAACCAAGGTACATTGTCCTTGATAGGTGTCATTGGTTATCTTTTCCATCGATATGTTAAAACCGTGCACAAAACACAAATCAACTCTGCATTCTTGAACAAATAATCGTACCTCATCAATGGTGTCGTTGCTTAGGATTGTTGTATTGAATGTGATCGTTGATAACGGCAGAGGTTCCGAAGGATTGATAGTTACCTGTTCAACAGTCGGATCCGCGAGAACCGTAGGAATAAATATTGAAACGAACAGAAATACGAAAGCAAAGAGTAAAACGCTTTTTACCAGAATTTAATCCCCCAGAATCTGATAGCCATAATTACTCCGATAGCAATGATAATGACGCCAAAGATTCTCTGCATCCATTTACCAGCATTTACATATTTATTCCCAAGTTTACCACGAATGCTGCTTGTAGCCGCACAAAGTGGTATTATTGGTACTCCGTGGCCTAGGCCAAAGACAAACAATAATAGTCCACCCATAATGATAGAAATCTTTTGTGTGAGTGTGAGGATAAAGACCGGCATCATCAACGACAGGGCGCATGGTGCCCATCCGATCGCGAAAAGAATTCCTAAGAAGAACGCTCCAAGATAAATTGATTTTTTACTCAGTTTAAAAAATAATCCCTGCCCCTTTTCCATAAACCCTATACCTGTTTTCCCTTCAGATTTCCTCTTGAGAAGGTCGCTAAAAGGCTTGAAGATGTTGATGCCCAGAATAACAAGAATAACACCGGCGATAAGGAAAAACACGGTTGATGCCTGAAGAAAAACACCGACTGATGAAAGAATCATTCCGAACACAAAAAAAACGAGAGACATACCAAGTGTGAAAATAACACCTATCCATAATCCCTGGAGGGAGAATTTCTTTAACTTTTTCTCAGAATCCTTCTGCAAGGTGCCAACATACGAAATCATGGCAATCAAGAGTGCAAGCGAACAGGGCGTTACTGAGGTCAAAATACCTAAGACAAAAATACCGGCAAAGGTTAACCCTTCATCATCTAAATTTTTACCAAACCCTTTCCATGTTCCATTTACAATTGATCTTGCATCTCCTGCAAGTGATTCGGCAGTTTGAATCCCATCAATTGACCCCTTTCCTATACAATATACATGGTAGACTCCGACAATACTTTGATTTGTATCAATGAGGACAAGTGATGGATTAGAAAACGCTCCATCTACAGTCCAATATTTTTGATACAAACCTG
>DQIQ01000131.1 GCA_003942085.1 Thermoplasmata archaeon
TTATCTGGGAGCTTGGGTTTTCAATCTCATTCTTCAGTCGCGATTTCGCGAATTCAAGGGCATCTGAGTTCCACTACTCGGCCTTTGCCCTCTCGCCATTAGCTATCCCACAGCCTTCAAGCCTAACCTCCCGGATCAAGTATAGGCATTAACCGATCGATCTCAATTATAAAGCTCCTATTTTGAAAAACAACCCTGTTCAGGCCGACTCAGCGAAAGGTATTTATACTTTATGCGCCTACTACTATTGAGGCGCATAATGCAATCCACTCGAAGAATCAAAGTGAAAAATGGGATCGAATATTGGTATGAAGAAACACCTTACTATGACAAGGAGAAAAAACAAATCAGGCATACGTCGAAATATTTAGGTAGAAATGTAGATGGCCAGCCGGTCCGGATGCGTTCTGCCCCTGACGAGGTCAAAGAGAAGACGAAAAAGAAAACCGAGGCGATCAAATCATCATTTGATTATGGTTCCATATTCGTTCTCCAGTCAATTATGGATGAGCTCAATCTGGACCGCTATCTAGAGGTTTTATTGCCTCCTTCGGAGGTGTCCATGGTTCGTGCATTGGCATTCAACCGGATCATACGACCTACAGCAATGAGAAACGTCGATTCATGGTACGAAGGAACTTCTCTTGCCCTCGAATCTCCGCAAATCAATCTAACCAGTCAGCGAGTAAGTGAGCTTCTCTGTCGATTGGGTGAAAGCAATATTCCAGACCGGTTCATGTCCCAGCTTATCGAGGGAACTGGTACAAAAGACACGCTCATTTACGATATTACGAGCCTGTCAAGTTACTCTCAACTCATCAACCTTCTTGAGTATGGGTACAATCGTGATGGCGAGTCTCTTCCGCAAATCAATTTATCTCTGATTCTGGACAAGGATAAAGGGATACCTGTGATGTACGACATCTTCCCCGGCAGTATTTCCGATGTCAGTACGCTTTCCGGCACTTTGAAAAAGATAAAAGCGCACGGCATCAAAAACTATGTTGCTGTGATGGATCGTGGATTTTTCAGCTTGAGCAACCTTCGCGAGCTGATGGCCAATAAAATCTCATTTATCATGGCGGCCAGATTGCAGTTGAATGATTTGAAGCACTTGCTGACAGAAGCGCAAAAGGATCTCGATGATGTAAAATATCTCCACAAGTTTAATAAGGACCCCATTTTTGCCAAACCAATCTCATATATTATTGACTCTATTGAAATCCAGGGGTATGTTTACTATGATCCCAAATTAGAGCAAACCGAGAAGCAGACACTTCTAAGCAGACTCTATGATATTCGTGAAGAGTTGCTCAAGGTGCGCTTGAATAAGAACAGCAACCCCTATGCAGTTTTCAAAGAGAAAGCACATGGATTTGGAAACTTCTTCGATTGGAATGTTATCGATAATCGCTTCGAAGTTGCGATAAAACAAAATGCAGTCGCACAAAGAATGAACAAAATGGGCAAGTATATTATATTCTACTCAGGGGACTTTGACGAGATGAAGTGCCTTTCTCTCTATCGCGAACGCGACGAAATTGAAAAGAGCTTCAAGGCATTGAAAAACGAAATTGACATCCTTCCATTGAATACCCATAGCGAAGAGACAACAAGAGGATTCATTTTCGTCGCTTTCCTGAGTCTGATCATCAGGTCAAGACTGATGAATATGATGAGGGAAGCAAAGATACTAGACAAATATTCTGTTGAACTTCTTCTTTTGCAATTGGAGAAATTGAGAAAAATTACTCTTGCGGACGGACAGATAATAGTCACCGAAATGACAAAAAAACAGAGGGATATTCTTCAGGCGCTAAACTTGTGCGCCTGAACTTTTCGGGAGGTTAGGTTCTAATGAACCGATCCAGGAAACCAAAGATTCGGATGTTTCTGAAATCCGGCTAACCTGAGCGCGCGGCCCGAAGCATACCCCATCCCTTTCCCATGAAAAACAAGACTTACGATGTCGATAGATCTTGTTTTTCATTTGCCTCGTATGTGCCATTGTCCTGAGGCACATGGGTGTTTAGGGTGCGGTGGCCGCGCGCAGTTTGATTGAGTTAAAAAC
>DQIQ01000132.1 GCA_003942085.1 Thermoplasmata archaeon
ATAGTGGGGTCATCGAAGGAAACAAGCACATTCCTATATAGTATGGAATGATCGAGAAAACACACACATAGGCAATTGTGGAAAAAATCAGCCTGAAATTGGCAATTTTCATTATAATACCTAGATTCCCGTAGATCACTAACGAGCTTAGCTCGCTGATACTTGATTTTATCTCTTAAAAATTTAAAGATTTTCTTTTTCTACAGGTTTTCGTTTAGCGGAGCGTAAGTTTTATATCATCGTTATGTGTTATATATACATAACGATGAGGAACTTGCATGGCAACAATTGTCTATCAAACAGATAAACGATCAGGCATCACTTATGCCTATCAATCCATATCACATTGGGACAAAGAAAAGAAACAATCACGTTCCAAACGCACCTTAATTGGTAGGGTTGATAAAGAAACTGGAGAAATAGTCCCTACAGATGGAAGAAACCGAAAAAAACAAGATGAAAAGGTACCCACCAAACGTGGACCCAAAGCAGCTGAGGTGGCTCATCGATCCTTTTATGGGGCTACCTACCTATTGGATGCTATCGGCGAGCAATTGGGGATCATTCATGACCTGAAACAGTGTTTCCCTGACACTTATAAGCAGATACTGTCCATCGCCTACTACCTGATCCTTGAAGACAGCACACCACTATACCGATTTGAGAAGTGGGGAATCCTCCATAAACATCCTTATGGCAAAAATATCACCTCACAGCGAAGCAGCGAGCTGTTCACTAACATCACCGAAGAGGCTAAACGAAGGTTTTTCACCCTTCAGGGAAAAAGAAGGTTGGAAGAAGAGTTCTGGGCTTATGATACTACCAGCTTGTCCAGCTACTCAGAAACCCTCCAGCAAGTACAGTTTGGATTCAATAAAGAGCACGACCGATTGCCTCAGTTGAATGTTGCCCTGGTTTTTGGACAAGAGTCCAACCTCCCTTTCTACTACCGAAAACTTGCAGGTAACATCCCTGATACCAAAACAGTCCGTCATCTGTTGGAAGAACTGGATATACTTGGTTATTCAAAGGTAAAATTGGTCATGGATCGTGGATTTTACAGTGAGGACAATATCAACTGCCTTTATCGGGATCATGTGAAGTTCATTTTGTCTGTCAGGATGTCTCTGGCTTTTGTCCGAAAAGAGTTGGATGCTATCTACGATACGTTTAGAAGCTTTGAGTATTACAACGAGAATTATGAGCTCTATTGCCGAACAGTTCGAACTACCTGGAATTATACGCGGGAGCAACCGTATAAGGGAGAAACTGTTCAGGAATCACGTCGTCTTTACATTCACTATTACTATAACATCGACAAAGCTGCCGAGGATGAGAAAGCTTTTGACCGCAGGTTGATTGCAATGAAACAGGAACTGGAATCTGGTAAACGTGTTCCCGAACATGAGAAACTCTACCAGAAGTATTTCACTATCAAGACAACTCCCATACGAGGAACACAGGTAACGGTCAGGGAAGAGAACGTCAGAAATGCTAAGCGTTATTATGGTTTCTTTGCTCTGATTTCCAATGAGACAATGGATACAGTTGCCGCCCTTGAATTATACCGCAATAAAGACGTTGTAGAAAAGGCATTTGGCAATCTGAAGGAGCGCCTAAACATGCGCCGTGCTATGGTTTCGTCGGAGCAGAGTCTTGAAGGAAAGTTGTTTGTCCAGTTTGTAGCATTGATATACCTCTCCTATATTAAAAAACAGATGCAGGTGAAAGGTCTCCTCAAGGACTACACATTGCCAAGCATATTGGACAAACTCGATGTCATTGAATGCTTCGAACATCCAGGCAAATCACTTCGAGTTGGAGAGATGATAGAAAAACAAAAACAGCTGTATCATGATATGGGGGTGAACCCACCTTCATCGTTATGACTGAGCGGGAATCTAGGAGTTACCGGAAGAACTTCTCACAGAAGAAGAAATTAAACGTATGATCGAGGTTGCCAATCATCCTAGAAACAAGGCGATTATAACTGTACTTTACGACACAGGAACACGTATTGGTGAGATGGGCTTGCTTAAATTAAACATATTGTTTTTGACCAGT
>DQIQ01000045.1 GCA_003942085.1 Thermoplasmata archaeon
CATGGCTTAGTCGAATCCCAATAGCAGTGACCTCTGGCAGGATCAACCAGAATCTGGCACACTATTATTATTGGTTTATTATGAATTGGTGGGTGAATTAAATATCACCAACACGTCGATCGTCAGATTCAAGAGTGCGCAAGACGTCTACCTCAGAGCGTCTTGATTTTCTTGAACCTCCACATCCATTCTGTTTCCCAGATTTGAAATGGCCTACTCATCGAATGTCGCGATGACATAATCTCATAGGCCAACCGGAATAATCCGGGACAGTATATTTATGAGGTTATTATTCGAGGTAACCTCACCGTATATAATTATCATATATAAATCTTACATATATTTTTTACTCTCCCTGAGCACGAAGTTTTATATATGGAGACAAGTTGCCTTGGCAGATATTCTATATACGAAATCTCTCCTAAAACGTCTTTTTTGCCAAATCTAGATTTATTTATAGGTACAGGACTTGTTTATTAAGGTTAGGATTTCGTAACATCTGTTTTCGTAAAAAAAGGATGCCTTCCAAAAGCTCCACGCTATCGATATACAGGTGAAAACGTGCATGGAACCGCTCGCAGAATTTCTTTGCGGTGATGAGATCTGGTGCATAAAATGTAAAGATACCATCAAAGGATCCATGGGTATATTCGATGTGTTCTATTTTGATGGCAGCATCGGGAAGGAGATTATCGAGTCGTGTCGAAATAATTTCTTGGGTTATTTTTTTGTCAATGGGCACAGTAGTTCGCTTTACCAGCATCGTAAAATGTTTCAGATTATATCGTTCTTCCTCACAAATAGCGGTGTATCCCCAGATTATTTTTTGTTCATGAAGTCTTTTTATGATCCGCCAGACTTTCTGTCGTGAAAAACCGCATTTTTTTGCGATGACATCGATACTCTCATGTCCATTCGTCTGTAGGACCTCAATGATTTTTTGTTCATCTTTTAAAAGTCGTGCTAGACTACTTTTTGGCATGGTTGCTTCCTTTGTTCCTATAAAGGAACAAAATAGAGTAACAATCGAAAATTAAAAAAGGTATGCATTGGTGTTTATCCTCAAGAAAAGGACCATGGACTGAGCGGGATTTGAACCCGCGGCCTCCGCCTTGCGAAGGCGGCGATCTTCCGCTGATCTATCAGCCCTTACGTAGGAAAAAGGTAAAAAGAAAGAGTATTTGATTGTTTCCGTTGACTTTTTTTTATTTGACGTGAACGAGTTGACGTTGTTTTGCCATTTTCAGTGCTTCGACGACCGCGAGTTTTTCACCCATCATGAATTTTTCAAGTGCACCCCCGCCGGTGCTGATATGAGAGATTTTTTCGCGCATCTTCATTTGTTCAATCGCCGCAACGGTATGCCCACCACCTGCAATGGAGAATGCCTTTGACTGGGTGATGAACCTGAATATCTCCTCGGTCCCTTTTCGGAATAAGGGATTTTCATAGACCCCGCATGGCCCAGAGATAAAGATTGTTTTTGCAGTCCCTAATATTTTTTTGTACTGCTGAATGGTTTTTTCACCAATGTCAAAAAGGTTATTGTCTGCGGGTAGCTCATCCACGGTTATTTCTTTTCTTTTTCCGTTTTCCTCAAGTGCGAAATCAACAGGCAGATGGATTTGTCTTTCAAATTTCTTGTAAACATTCTGGATTTCTGCAAAAATTTCTGGTGTGCCTTCTTCCCCGAACGCTTGCTCGTTTTTTACGCCAAGGGTCAGTCCCTTTGCTTTTAAAAATGCGTTGGCGGTCAACCCGGTGAGAAGCACATGGTCAGCTATCTTGTTGGTGAGTACTCGGTCAATCGTGACTATGCCGTCAGCAAATTTTGCTCCTCCGAACATAAACACGCTTGGTTTTTCCGGGTTGCTGACTACTTTTTCAAGAGAGGTGAGTTCCTTTTCCATGAGTCGCCCTGCTGCTGAAGGGAGCACCGCAGTAAAACCGGTCAGTGAGCATTGTGCTCGGTGCGCAGCAGCGAATGCGTCGTTGACGTAGAAATCAACGAGCGGCGCAAGGTTTTTCACTAACTCGGATTGGGCGTGCTCCTCAGGTTTTTTCTTCTCCGTTTCTGCTGCATACTTTCGGACGTTGTCGAGAAACACAATGGTGCCTGGCTTCATGGTTTTTATTGCGTTTTTTGCTTTCGCTCCATAGATATCATCGACAAAGGTGACGTTTTGTCCAAGCAGTTTCTGCAAAGCTTGAGCGTGTTTCTGCATGGAGGTGAAATCCCAGCTGCCTTGTTTTCCTTGATGCGCAAGAATCACGGTTTTTGCGTTTTTATCGACAAGCTCTTGAATGGTCGGCAACGCAAGCCTAATTCTAGTGTCATCCATGATCGCGAGTGTTTTCTTGTCTAACGGCATGTTAAAATCTACTCGGAGTAAAACCGTTTTATTTTCAATATCAAAATCATCCAACGTGTTATAGTCTTTCATTGATTAAAACCTCCTCTGTTACCCTATATCAGTTGTTTTTATTTAAACATTTAGCATCGTGTATAATAAAAGGAAAAAATCGATGAAGAGCATCAGAGCCATCATCAATGTTTGTAGGTTTCTATCGGTACGACTCGTTCTTTGAACATGTAGTTGATGAGGTCCACGATCCTGCAGGAGTACCCCCATTCGTTATCATACCAGGAGAATATCTTGGTAAAGGTCCCTTTCTCACCCATCACCTTGGTCATTAATCCATCGATGATTGCTGAGTGCGGGTTACCGACGATATCAACGGAGACCAACGGCTCTTCGGTATACTGCAGGATATCTTTTAGATACGTCTGAGCCGCTTGTTTGAATGCGTTATTTATTTCCGAGGTGGTCGCCGGTGTTTTTAAAACGCAGGAAAGATCAGTAATCGAACCATCTGGTGTTGGGACTCGCAGGGCGATGCCGTCGATTTTTCCTTTAAGATCAGGGATCACCAGTGCGACTGCTTTTGCTGCACCAGTGGTCGTCGGAATAATCGACACCGCGGCAGCCCGTGCCCTTCGCAGGTCCTTATGCGGGAAATCAAGGATACGTTGATCACCGGTGTACGAATGAACCGTGGTCATGAACCCTTGTTCAACCCCGAACGTGTCATGTAACACTTTGACGGGTGGTGCGAGACTATTCGTGGTACAGGATGCCATAGAGATAATATGGTGTTTTCCCGGGTCATACACCTTCTCATTGACTCCTAAAACAATGGTCAGATCAGGGTCTTTTCCTGGAGCTGATATAATTACTTTTTTTGCTCCAGCTTCCAAATGTTTTCCAGCGCCGTCTCGGCTGCGGAAGACCCCAGTGGATTCAATGACAACATCGGTGTCTAATTTTCCCCAAGGCAGGCTAGAGGGATTGACCTCTGAGAAGAACGCGATAAGATGACCGTTTACTTCTATTCCTTCTGGTTTTGCAGAGACTTCTCCGCAGAATTTCCCGTAGATCGAATCATATTTGAGAAGGTGCGCAAGTATCTCGGTGTTCCCCAGGTCATTTACCGCAATGATTTCAAATTTTTTTCCATACTGGGAATGTTGTAACGCAGATCGTAGTACGTTTCGTCCTATTCTTCCAAAACCGTTTATAGCTACTCGAATCATCTCCAAACCACGAGGCCTACAAACAAATGGACATTATATAAGTTTTCCGAAAAGATAGGTTGGTGCTGCATCAATTATTTTTGCAGAAACATAATCCCCAAGAATCACTGGTTCGGTAAGAACCACCTGTTTGTAGTTCTCAGCTCGGCCTGTAAAAGTCTTGTATTTTCCTTTCTCAGTCACCAACACGTGGTAGGTTTTTCCCAGGTGTTCTTTATTTTTTTCAAGGGAGAGCTTTGAGCAGATCTCTGTGGCTTTTCTTGATCGTTCTTTTACCACATGGGTCGGTACGCGCCCTTTCATTTTTTTTGCTGCAGTATACGGGCGAGCAGAAAATCTGGTGATGTTGATGATATCTGGTTTTATCTTTTTAAGCAGGTCCATGGTCAGGTCGAACTGCTCTTCAGTCTCCGTTGGAAACCCGATGATCACATCGGTTGAGAGGGTGAACGTTGGTATTGTTTTTCGAGCTTGTTGCACGAGGCGCGTAAAATCCTTTACGGTATATCGCCGATTCATTTTCTGCAATATGTCATCATCACCTGATTGTACCGGTAGGTGGAGGAATTTGTAGACCTTGTGATGCTGATACGCCGCAAGAATTGCGCCCAGGTTTTTTTGCATGGTTGCTGGATTCATCATACCAATACGAACGCGAAACGCTCCGTCGAGAGCGCAGATGCTGGTGAGCAGTGCCCCAAGATGTGTTCCGGTATCAAGACCATAGGAGGCAGTGTCTTGTGCGGTAAGTTGGATTTCCTTGCATCCTTGTTTAATGGCAGAGCAGACATCAGTAGCTATCTCTTGAATCGGGAAACTTCGTAATGTTCCCCGCGCATAATGCGTGATACAGTAGCTGCAGGATAGCCTGCATCCTTCTGCTATCATAATCGGAGCGATCACCATATCGTACTGCTTCGGGAGCATCGTTTTTTTCATCTCAACAAAAGCTGGCGTCTTCCCGCGGATAATATCATTAATGTACTGTATATATTGACTCGGCAGCAAACATGCGTTGGGAGCAAGAGCGGTAATAAGGTCTGCTTGTACCGAGGGCATGCACCCGGTCACAATTATTTTTTTTTTCATCTTTTGAAAAATCTTTAACCGGGACAACATACGTTGTTCGGTCGTCCCAATGACTGTGCAGGTGAGAAGCACGAGAACATCAGCATCATTGAGGCTATGAACAATCTGATGTCCATCTTGGATCATCAGTCCGATAAGCAACCGTTCATCGCTCTTATTAGCGGTGCATCCATAGGTCTCAACATAGATGTTCATGATAAAAACGCGAACAGATGCGGTCTTATTTAACTGCTTCTGTCACCCGTCTCAGGACAAATTTCTTTTCAAGGTTCGATAAAAAGAATCCGGCGCGTGGTCCTTTCTCCTGACCGAGGAGAACTTGATAAACCGCGGTAAACGCAATTTTAATAGGGATCTTTTTTTCTTCGGCAATCTCATAAATAGCATTGTGGATCGCTTCAGGCTCCCATGTAAGATCAGGGATTTTTTCTTTCAAAATATAAAGAACCGTTTCTTGTTCTGGTGTGAGTATTATTTTCGGTAGTGCTATTTTTACTTCGAATTTGACGTCATCAGGTGCAAAGGTTGCAAGCCAGAACCGTACATGCTCTGCACGCTGCATGAGGTGCTCTTCGTCGTCTTTTTTTAATTTTTTTGGCAGCTGTCCGGTTCGTAGCAGGATTTCTTTTACTTCAGGCCATGTTTTTGCTATCTGGTCCAAGGTCACCAAATGACGGTACGGGAGGTGTAGCGGCATGGTCTTTGGAATGTGATAGGGTTGTGACAGTTCGTAGATTTTCTTGAACTCCTTCATCCCTTTGGTTTCTGCTTCTTTGCCGAAATAGACCTCTTCTTCCTTGTCGTATTCATCAACCAGGGTCAGTAGCCCCAACCCAGAGTCAAAAACGATATGCCGGTTCGGTTGATTGCGCATGATCAAAAACCTGAGCACTTCAGGGGGCGTCATTTTCAGCATTTCCTCACCGCTGACCGCAGTTCCTTTGGAGCTATGCATCGCTCCCTGACCTTTCAGCATGATGAACTCATAGACCAGGAGCCCTGGATGAGGGTATCGATAGACTTCTTCAGAGATCTTCGCTCCGGTCTCTCGGGTGCCACCGACAGTTGCATGGTCTTTGCCGCAGGGCTCAAAAGTGACCCCGAGCATCCTCCAGCGAGCTGGCCAGTCCACCCGCCAGGGCAGTTTCCCTTGTCCGCTTTTTCTGATATCAACCTCGCCAGTATGACCGCAATCACAGCTGTATTCGACCATCGGATATTCGTATAAGCTCGGATGGGTTGTGGAAAGACGACCGCATGTTTCACATTTCACGTTATATGGTAACCAATCTTTGGGCATCTGTCTGCCAGAGAGGGTTTCAAGAATCGTCCTGATTTTATCGGTATTTTCAAGTGCGATTTGAATTGACTCGTTGTACTCGCCTTTTTTGTACATCTCACTTGCGCGATAGACCTGTGGGTTCACCCCGATCTCATGGAGAGAACCGAGGAACGAGACGAGATAGTGGTCCGCGTAGCTTGTATGTTTACCACAGGGGCAAGGGATCTCAGAAAGAGGTTTTCCCACAAACTGCTCATAGGACGAAGGCAGATGAGGGTACACTTTTCGGAGCGGATCATAATCATCGCAAATGTAGATAAACTCCGCATCCCCGCCTTTTTCAACAAGGCAACGGTACACTGCATCGGTGGTGAGGATCTCGCGCATGTTGCCAATGTGAATAGGACCTGACGGTGTAATCCCAGTCGCCAACACGTGCTTTGTCTGTTTTTTCAGTAGTTCTTCTGCTAAAACATCTGCCCAATGCATAAGTAAATCTCCAAAGGATAGTCGGATTAGAGCGGCCGTGCTCTAATCAATGAACGGAGCGGTACACCACCAACGTCGTTCATCGATCGTTTGTTCAGAAGACAGACGCATAAGACAGGATTTCCTTTCTCTGCCTTTATTGCTTTTATAGCATTTTTAAGGGTTTCACCGGTTCCTACGACATCATCGACAAGAACGATGTTTTTCTCAGCAATTGTTGCATAGTTGGAGCAGAACGCACCGGTCTTTTCGTGATGTGGTCTGAAGACCGAAAGATCAAGTCCTAGCTCTTCTGCAATGTAGGTTGCAAAAGGAATTCCGTTAATCGCAATGCCAACTACGACATCGACATCCATCTCTTTTTTTTCCATTTCTTCAAGGATGATATCTGATAAGGCATAAGAAATCGATCCGATACGAGATGGAGAGACACCAATGGAGCGCCAACCAACCTTCAGTTCACCTTCAGGTTTCTTATCTTTCCCATGGGTAAGAAGCCATGCAGCTGTTTCTTTTGACACGTTGAGTTCTTCGGCGATCTCATAATCAGTCAGTCCACCCTCTTTGAACTTTAATGCTTTTTTAATAAGAGAATCTGTTTCTTTCATGTCGATTTCACCCTTTAAACTACGTATCTACCTACGATATTTAGATGTTTGCTCTTCTCATCTAGCATCGTTGGAAAAAGGTATCGTAAACCTCAAATACCACAAGAACATGCTCTACTCTAACGTGATCATATGGCACAAGAGAAAAAAGGTGAAGGGTTTCACTCCGGAGCAGGGTTAATCCGGTACTTCGATGCGGAAGAAAAAACGGCGTTTAAGATACCACCCTGGTTTGTGGTGTTTGCTTGTATTGCGACAGCTGTTGTTGTCATCGCCATCCAACTGTGGAAACCACTCTAAAAAAAAATTATTTCCTCTTTTTTTATTGTTTTTTTATTTTTGTTATCGTCAGTTGTTTTACGGTCGCTAATGCTTCTTTGATCTTTTCTTTGTTTGGTCCGCCGCATTGCGTGAGTTTTGGTTTTCCTCCACCGCTGCCACCAAGTATTTTGCCAACTTCCGATGCAAGCGGTCTGAGATCGATGTCAATATTATCAGAAGCAGCTGAGACTAGTTTTTTCCCATCATAGACGTGAGCAATATATCCTGGTTCCTTGATGATCGCTCCTGCAATTGAAATCGCATCCGTGTCGCATAGACCAGTCACGATTCGAATGGTAGTTCCAGGGATCTGGTAGGCATCATGGATTAAACGGGAAATGACATCCGATGACACCATCTTCTTTTGTTTCTGGGTGTTCTTCCATTCGTTGAAGAGAAGGGTACAAGCATCGGAAAGGGTCGGGACCGTTGTTTTCTGTATCTTTCCGGTTTCCTGTAAGAATCGTTGTAATGTTTTTTCCAGCTGCTCAGCAGACACTGAAAAGATTTTTTCTGTTTCGCGTAATTGTTCAGCGATGTTCTCATGGCGTGTGATTGTATATATTGGAGAGAGAAGGCCAGTCACTCGGTGATACAGCTCGTTTTCTTCTTTCTGATAGATATCTGCCATTTTGCCTGCTGCAAAGGTTATCCGGTTAACACCATCTTGTATTCGCTCGGTTTTAAGGATGCGGATCTTTTCGATTTCCTTGGTGTTGTTCAGATGTGTCCCACCGCAGGCTTCCACGTCGATACCAGGGATGTACAGTACCCGGATCAAGTTCCCTGGCGGGACTCCGCCTTGGTATAAGCGGAACCCGTGTTCTCGTTCTGCATCGTTCCTCTGCATCACTTTTTTTTGAACAGGGACCGCTTGTTTTATAAACTCGTTTGCGAGTTTTTCAATCTTTGGGATATCATCCTCTGCAATCGGTTTGTAATGCGCGAAATCAAATCTGGCTTCGGTGACTCCCAATTGTGAGCCAGCCTGCCAGATATGTTCTCCAAACAGTCTTCTGAGTGCGCCGTTGACTACGTGAGTACCGGTGTGATGTCTCATGAGGGTGTAGCGATGGTCCCAGTCTAGTTTGCCATGGACCGTATCTCCGATTTCTGCTGAGGATTCAAGGACATGGATGATGGAGTTTGCTGCTTTTTCGACATGTTTCACCGGGATGGTTTTTCCATGAATGATCAGGACACCTTTGTCTGCGGGCTGTCCACCGCCTTCAGGGTAGAACGCGGTTTTATCTAGAATCACTTCTGTTCCACGGGGTGTGGTTTGTTTCCAGAGAATCGTCGCATCGAATTCCTTGGTGTAATGGTCATCATAGTATAGCGGGTGTGTCGCAGGAAGATCGGTTCGTTCAGCTGCCGTCTCTTCCTCTGCTTTTTCATGGGAATGGAGCTCAGCAATCATGGAATCAAAATTCGGTGGAATGGAGATAGATACCTTTTCTTTTTGAGCAATGTTCTGAACAACATCGGGGGGCATTCCATGAGTATCGTACAACATGATGAATGCTGCAGGATCAACGGTCTGTTTGTCTTTCAGGATCCGTTTGATCAGCCCCTCACCTTTTGACAGGGTATCGGAGAAACGTTTTGTCTCGATGTCTAAAATTTCACCGATTTGGTCCCTGTGTTTCTTCAGCGAGGGGAATTCTTTTCCAAGGTATTCTAACTGCTGTTCGACGAGTTGTCGTAAAGTGAGATTAACCTGTAATTTTTCGATGAATCGTAGCGATCTTCGGATCATTAATCGTGCAAGGTATCCTGCTTTTACATTCGAAGGCACGATCCCGTCACCGAGCATGAAGGAAAGGCATTTGGTATGATCTGCGAGAGCGTAGACGTTTCCTTTATCCGACGGATCTTTTATCTCGTCGCGGAGGAAGGCAAGCATCTTTGGGATTGCCGTTTCGTACACCGTGGGTGTTCCAGTGGTGAACCATGCGATCCTTTCCAATCCATATCCTGTATCAACAATATTCAACGGGTTTGGTGAATAGTGTTTGTTTTCAAGGATGGTTGCTCCCTTTTCATTTTCTTTCATGTTCATGAACACGAGGGTTGCTATTTCCAATCCACCGGCAAGGACTTCAACGCAGGGTCCCGCATTTCCACCTCCGATCCAGAGCTGTTCCTTGTAGCTGATGGCTTCGCGGGGTATCCCGATTTTCTTACTGAAGAACTCGTCGCAGTACGCAACGGTGTCTTCTTTCCAGTAGATTTCGTCGATATTTTTGTTAAAAGCATGGTGTCCCATCATCTCAAACGTCGTCAGATGCCGACCGCTCTTTCCAACTTCGTCAAGGTCGTTGAGCCGTATACATGGCTGTGAGATGACAAGAGGATTTGCGGGTGGAGGGACAACTCCTGATGTCACATGGGGCTGGAAATCTGCTATCGAGGCAATAGTGAGGTAAATATCGGACCGCCATCGTGCGATGACCGGGCAGCGTGGTCCTGTGTCAGGGTAATGGAGTCGCGAATGCCCGTGTTTTTCGAAGAACGAAAGGAATCCTTCTCTGACTTCTGCTAGAGTCAACGGTTTTTTTGCAATTGAATTTCCGATGAAACTATATCTCACGCAGGGCTGATCCCCACAGAATTCTGTTTTTGCATCCAGTGTCCAGAAATAATCACCACATGCCTTGCATTTCTTTCGACAATATCCATTAGTATGAAAGAACTGCAAGTCGTATTCCTTTTGCATGGTTGATTCAGCCATAGGTCTTGTCTGGAATAGACAAAAGGTTTAAAGTTTTATCTTTAAGAAATACAAACTTTATCCATTTATTAGAAACGATATATTTATAAAGAGTTAACCACTAAATTATTGTAGGGGTAATATGAAGAAAATAATTCCTAGTATGGTAGTAGTATTCATTATAACATTGAGCAGCTTAGGAGTTGCCAGTGCTGTAAGTCATCCAAATAGTCCAGAGAAAATAGCATCATCTACAGACAATGGATATGGTCTGCAATGGATGATGGAGTATGGAAATGATCCAAGAACAGGTGCACGTTATCAAGGACCGCAGCCCATTGGAGACAGCGATAATGATGGGAAGAATGAACTGCTCATCAGCGGAAGGGATTGTACCATCCGTGTTATGAAATGGAATGATAACAAGCAGACATATACACAGGTTCGGGCATTGCATCCGCCGTTCTATCCGCTCACGCGTTGTGATGCTGGCGGGATGGCGATCGGTGATGTGACCAATGATGGGAAAAACGAGATCGCTGCGACATGGTATACCGAGGTCTACAAATATATCGCATTTAAATATTGGATGATTGGGGTAAACCCCTATATCTTTTTTAATCATGGCGGAAGTGCTGACTGTCTCATTGGTGATTGCGATAATGATGGGAAAAACGAGCTGATCATGAGTGGTGGTCCAGGCTGGGAATCAAATAGCTCCGTTGCTGAAATCACGGTGTTCCGATGGAACGGGTTGTACCTTCAAAAAGTTGCAGAATGGAAGGATCCTGTTGTGGATGGTTACGTGTATATGGCAGGCCTGGGTGATGTCGATGAAGATGGACAAAATGAGATCGTGTGTGCCTATGAAGATAAGGTTCTGGCGTTGAATTGGGATCCCCAAAACAAGGCGTTTATCCCTTTTGACATAGTAAAAAATTATCATGGACAAGACTCCCCGTTTGGCGTGGTTTGTAAAGATTGCGACAATGACGGGAACGCTGAAGTTCTTCTCAGCTATTACGGCCCTCAAATAACGATATTCAAATGGAACGGGACCGGCTATGCAACACAATTTAACATCATCTGGCCTGACGGAGAACCGGTCATCGAGGGAATCGACGTTGGTGATACCGATGATGATGGGTTCAACGAAGTGTGCGCTGGAGCAGGTGTGACCCACATCTTGCAATGGAATGGAACGACCTATGCTGAAGAAGCGGTCCTTCCTACCTTTGGCTGGATGGCGGTCGTTTGTATCGGTGACTGCGACAATGACGGGAAAAACGAAATAAACGCCGGGAACGTCGATATCGGATCAGGTCAGCAATTTACCGAATGGGTTTTTAAATACGGCGTGGAACCCTAATCTAGGGTTGTTCTGGCTCTTCGTGAGAAACGTTTTAATAGATTGTCGATATATTCATCGACATTCATAGTAGGCTTTGAGAGAATGGGAGTAAAAGAAGTATTAGCAGAAAAAATCGCTGGGGAAATCACGCTCAGTCCAAAACCAGGGGAGACACTGCGTAAATGGCGGACCACGTTTAATATCGCACAAGGAGAACTTGCTAATTTTCTAGGTCTTGCCCAAAGCGTGATTAGCGATTACGAATCAGGGAGACGAAAATCCCCTGGAATCCATTCCGTGAAAAAGATTGTGAATGCATTTATAGAGATCGATGAAAAGAAACACGGTGGTTCGATCATCCAGCAATACCAATTCATGGTAAAAACGCAGGACGGCATCATCGACATCATGGAGTATCCCTATGCAATTCCAATCGAAAAGATCATAAAACAAATCGATGGCAAGGTGGTTACATCCCCGAGCATCAGCCTTGACCGCTCGGTGAAAGGCTTTACCCTAATAGATGGAATCGAGACGATTAAAACGCTGACCGCGACAAACTATCCGAACCTTTATGGATGGAGCACTGAGCGGGCGTTGATTTTTACGAAAATCCAGTTCGGCCGCAGTCCGATGATCGCAATCCGGATTCACCCGGTGAAACCCTCCCTTGTGGTGTACCATCAACCAGGGGGCGTGGACCCGCTAGCTGTACAGCTCGCAGAACGGGAGAACATGCCGCTTGTGATCACCGAAATGCCACTTGAAGAATTACGGAAAAAACTGATTTTATTGGGGAAGTGAAGAACTATGAACGAGGTAGTTGGGTTATGTTCCATGTGCGGACGACCATCAACGATGTTCACCTGTCACCTCTGTGGACGACTGGTATGTGACCGATGCTATGATCATCGTCATTTCCTTTGCACTGAATGCAAACATCAGAAAACGCGGTCAGATTCTCCGTCATTTCCCATGGATTAATACATCATTTTAAGACTAGTAAAAAAACCAAAACAGGTAAGAGCAATTTCTTTTTGTGTTTATTTTTTTAAAATGCTAAAAAAAAGAAAAAGAGGTGGGGGTTTAGTACCCCATGAGGTGTCGTAGGATCGGGAACATGTTCGGGAACATTCCCAAGAGCTGCTGAAGGAATCCCTGAATGGTTATTTTGTATTCCGTCGGCATCACCACGCTGATGGTGCCCCAGTCGCTCTCCCCGTTCATGATATCTTTTGCTTTGGCTCTGACGCTGAAGGTTCCCTGTGTAGACCAGGAGTGTGTCACGTGGATCTGGGTGCCTTGGATATACGGGCCAAGCCATCCTGAGGTCGTGTTGTCTCCCCAGTCAATGAAATAGAACACATTGTGCCCATCAAGGTCCTCGGACATGAAGTTAAAGAGGTATTGATTCCCAGGTACCCCTTTTGTTGGACCAGTGATATCAGGTATGCTTGGGAGGTTGTTGTCAGTGATGGTCACCACTAAGGGTTCTGACCAGACGCTACCTGCGCCCCAAATATCCCGTGCTTTTACCTTGACGTTGTAGGTCCCCAGTTCGGTCCAGATATGAGATCCTGTTCCCACAGCACCTGAGCTGAATGGTCCAAGCCATCCGCTGGAACTACCGTCGCCCCAAT
>DQIQ01000133.1 GCA_003942085.1 Thermoplasmata archaeon
CTCTTGGAGGTTCTGACCAGGAGATTCAAAGGCATAATTGTATGTGATGGCTGGAAATTATATGCCAAATTCACAAAACGCTTGCAGAGATGCTGGGCACATCTACTTCGAGAGTCGAAGGAGCTGGCCGAGAAGATTGAGGAAGCTGATTCTTTGCACCTAACCTCCCGGATTAAGTAGGAACATTACCTGATCTATCTCAATTTTAAAGCCCTTATTTTGAAAAATACCCCTGATTAGCCCTGCTTACCGACAGGTTTTTATACTTTATGCGCCTACTTATATTGAGGCGCATAATGAAACCCACTCGAAGAATCAAAGTGAAAAATGGGATCGAATATTGGTATGAAGAAACACCTTACTACGACAAAGAGAAAAAACAGATCAGGCACAGATCAAAATATTTAGGTAGAAATGTAGATGGCCAGCCAGTCCGGATGCGTTCCGCACCAGACGAGGTCAAAGAGAAGACAAAAAAGAAAACTGCGGCAGTCAAATCGTCATTTGATTATGGTTCCATATTTGTTCTCCAGTCAATCATGGAAGAGCTTAATCTAGATCGCTATCTAGAGAAGTTGTTACCTTCTTCGGAGGTGTCCATGGTTCGCGCATTGGCATTCAATCGGATCATACGACCTACTGCAATGAAGAATGTCGATTCATGGTATGAAGGAACCGCTCTTGCTCTCGAATCTCCACAAATTGATCTCGCCAGCCAGCGAGTAAGTGAGCTTCTATGTCGATTGGGAGAAAGCAATATCCCAGACATGTTTATGTCCCAGCTTATCAAAGGAACCGGCACAAAAAACACCCTCATTTACGATATTACGAGCCTGTCAAGTTATTCTCAACTCATCAACCTTCTTGAGTATGGGTACAACCGCGATGGAGAACCACTTCCACAAATCAACATGTCCTTGATTTTGGATAAGGACAAAGGGATCCCTGTTATGTATGACATCTTCCCAGGCAGTATTTCTGATGTCAGTACGCTTTCCGGAACTTTAAAAAAAATTAAAGCTCATGGTATCCAAAACTATGTCGCCGTAATGGATCGCGGATTCTTCAGCTTGAGCAATCTTCTTGAGTTGATGGGCAATGAGATTTCATTCATCATGGCTGCTAAATTGCAGTTGAATGATCTGAAGCAGCTGATGACTGAATCGCAAAAGGACATCGATGACGTAAAATATCTTCATAAATTTAACAAAGATCCAATTTTTGCTAAGCCAATCACATATAATCTTGACTCTATTGAAGTCCATGGATATGTGTATTATGACCCCAAACTCGAACAAACCGAAAAGCAGACCCTTCTAAGCAGGTTGTACGATATTCGCGAAGAGTTGCTCAAGGTGCGCTTGAATAAGAACAGCAACCCTTATGCAGTTTTCAAAGAGAAAGCGCACGGATTTGGTAACTTTTTTGATTGGCACGTGATCGATAATCGCTTTGATGTTGCGATTAAACAAAATGCAGTCGCTCAGAGAATGAACAAAATGGGCAAGTATATCTTGTTTTACTCTGGGGATTTCGACTGGATGAAGTGCCTTTCTATGTATCGAGAACGCGATGAAATTGAAAAGAGCTTCAAGGCATTGAAAAATGAAATTGACATTCTTCCATTGAATACTCACAGCGAAAAGACAACAAGAGGGTTCATTTTCATCGCTTTCCTGAGTCTTATCATCAGGTCACGATTAATAAATATGATGAGGGAAGCAAAGATACTGGATAAATATTCTGTAGAGCTTCTGCTTTTGCAGTTGGAGAAATTGAGAAAAATTACTTTGGCGGACGGACAGATATTTGTCACTGAAATGACAAAAAAACAGAGAGAAATTATTCAGGCGCTAAAATTGTGCGCCTGAACTTTCGGGAGGTTAGGTTCAAATCGATATACTGCAGGGACTTCAACCTTTGGTCTTACTTCTCGGACAAAGATCTTGACTATTCCATATTTGCCTGTGAATCCCTTCTCCTGGATCTCACGATAGATGCGTGAAGCTGATAACGGATTCTCATTAAGCCTACTGATGATGTATTCCT
>DQIQ01000046.1 GCA_003942085.1 Thermoplasmata archaeon
CCATCATCGTGCTTACCGCAAAACGCATACAAGGGGAGGAATTCAACGAAATATACCCATATATCGCCGATTACATCACCAAACCATTTGATATCAACACCCTCCTACAAACCGTTAAAAAGATCGCACAACGACCACCATTAAAGAAAAGATTCTAACAACCTTTTTTTTTTCAAGTTTCTATTAGCAAAACTATATAATATTAATACTTCCTATAATATACCGAGAAAACATGAAGAAACTATCGGTCAACACCCTGAAAACAATAATCGTTTTTTTCATTATTGTTTCTTTAAGCTCCTCAGCATCAGCATTCCCTCTTTCTCAACAAAAGGATAAAAACAATTCTATCTTTGATACACAGAACCCCGACAAAGCAGGCGATCAAAAAATCACCGATATCCTATCACTGATCGATGAAAACCTCATTCTGGAATACCTTCAGAACATCGTCGGCCTCGGCCCACGTATGACCGGAAGCTACGGGTGCGAAAAAGCTGCCCAATACATCCATGAACAATTCACTGACATGCAGTTGACCACACGATACCAAAACTGGACATCATGGGGAAACCGCTACTATAACCATCTGTATAGTAGCCAAAACGTTGAAGGAATATTACCTGGAACAGATCCTGCGGCAGATGCCGCTATCATCTTTAACGCCCATTACGATGGCATAGGAAGAGGACCCGGGGCAAACGATGATGGGTCGGGGACCGTCGCCGTGCTTGCCGCAGCCTACGCACTGAGCCATTTTGATTTTAAACGTTCCGTTAGATTTGTGACTTTTTCTGGTGAAGAAATCGGACTTGCTGGTAGTCGCGCGTACGCCAAAGAAGCGTACGAACGAAACGACAGCATCCTGGTCGAAATCAACGCAGACATGATTGGACATGACATAGGCAGCCGGACGATGAGGGTGACGGCAACTGAGGATGCTGGCTGGGTCGCAGATATCTTCCAGACTATTAACAATAATTATTCTATCGGGCTGACCGTAAATCATGGCACTATCAATAGAGTACGACATAATATGGGTGGCAGCGATTATGCGCCGTTTCTTGTCTACGGCTGGGAGTCAGTCGCTTGCTGGGAAAGTGACCCTGACCTGAATTTTCACTCACCACGAGACGACTTCAGTAACGTAAACATCAGCTATCTGGTCAACACCACCCGAATTATCGCAGCAACACTTGCGTCTCTGGCTGATCTATCTGAAACACCACCGCAGGTCCGTATCACGTCACCACGCGTCGGCTTCCTCTACAACGCTGGCATGAGAAAACGCGAAATCGGTGAATTCAAAACCACCGTGATCAATGACATTTGGATCTGGGCCGAGGTCAACTATGCGACCGTGCCCATTGAACGCGCAGAGTTTTACTACAACGGCAAATTGGTCTTTACCGACACCGAGGCACCCTTTAAGTGGCAGTTCAACAAGCTCTCCTTAGGAAAACAGGAAATCACCGTCACCGTCTATGATCAACTCGGGAGAAACTCATCGGATTGGCGGGAGATACGGTTCATCAACATCTTTAAAAGGATCAAATAAACCAACGATACACATTCCAGATGATATAGATAGAAGATGGATACTGATGATTCCGTTTTTCGATATCCCTGCTTTTACCTTGAAACCCAATCCTATTCTTTTTTAACATTGAAACATATAATGTTCTGCGAATTATGGAACGAGGGCTTGCATCATTTGACATCTACATCATCGTCTCAGAGCTTCAAGAATTGATTGGATGTTACATGGAAAAGATCTATCAACTCACTCGCGACGAGATCCTTATAAGAGTCCAACAGAAAACAGCAAATCAAAAAGAATCACTTTTCATACGAAACGGAGAACTCTTCTGCCGCACCCAGAAATCGTTTGATGCCCCAGAGAAACCATCGTTGTTTGCGATGACGCTGCGAAAATACCTGCTCAACGGAAGGATCAGTGCAATCACACAGCATGAATTCGACCGCATCATAAAGATCAAGATAGGGCGAAAAGAAGGAAACTATACCCTGGTGTGCGAGTTGTTTTCCAAGGGAAACATCATTCTTCTGAACCCCGAGGGAAGGATCATCCGACCGCTCATCAAACAGGAATGGGCATCCCGTTTGATTAAAAGCGGTGAGATCTACATGCCACCACCAGCTCAGACGAACCCGTTTCATATGACCGAGCATGATTTTCAGGAGGGGCTTTCCAAGAGTTCAAAGGACCTGGTACGAACACTGGCCTCTTCGGTGAACCTCAGCGGGATGTATGCTGAAGAGCTCTGCGTCCGTGCCGGTGTTGACAAGAACACAAAAACATCGGATGTCGATACAGCATCAAGTAAAAAAATATATGACGAGCTGCAGAAGTTTTTAGCGGTCTTTCAAGAAAAGAAGATTCATCCGGTGCTGGTCAAGAAAGATGGCGCCATCGTCGATATCCTCCCGTTCCCTTTTCTGAGCTATACCGGTGTGGACTACGAAGATACGAGCAGCTTTGCCAAAGGTCTTGAGATGTTCATTGAGATGCGATCTGTCAAAAAACCACAGGAAATAAAACATCAGAAGAACATCGAAAAACTCCAACGACAGCTCACCCAACAACAAGAACTTATCGAGGGGTTCAAAAAAAGTATCGACCAGAAGAAACTCGAGGCAGATCTCCTGTATATAAATTACCAGGCATGCGAAAAGATCCTCCAGGAGATCACTCTGCTCCTCAGACAAAAAGAAAAAAATGATGCGATTCTCAAGGTCTGTCAGTACCCTTTGGTTAAACAGTTTGATCCGACTGCCAACGAACTAGTTGTCTTATTAAGCGACGGAAAAGGCTCTCCCATTGACGTCAGTCTTGATTTCCGCAAAAGTGTCTCTGAAAACGCAGAACAGAAATACGGTGAGGGAAAAAAGATTCAGGAAAAATTAAAAGGAGCACAAGAAGCAATCGTTTCGACAAAACACGAACTACAGACCGTAAAGGAAACGGACATTGTCGAGAAGAAAAAAGAAATGAAACACGAGAAACAATGGTGGTTTGAACGGTTCCGCTGGTTCATCTCAACTGAGGGAAATCTGGTGGTTGCAGGCAGAGACGCATCAAGCAATGATGTCGTGGTGAAGAAATACCTCTCCGATGGCGATCGGTACGCCCATGCTGACATCCATGGCGCCCCTAGCTGCATTATCAAAGGTAAAGGCTTGAACGATGAGAAGATCCAAATTACTGAAAAAACCCTTCAGGAAGCATGCCAGTTTGCTTCTTCATATTCACGCGCGTGGAACCAGTATGGTGAGGCTTCTGCGTACTGGGTGCTGCCTGAGCAGGTCAGTAAGACCCCTGAGAGCGGAGAGTACGTCCCGAAAGGAGCATTCATCATCCGTGGGAAACGCAATTACTATCGATCGACACTTCAGGTCGCTGTCGGTCTTGTCCCCATCGGGACTGGAGAAAAACTCATGGGCGGCCCTGTCGTAGCGATCGCTGCACGAGCAGTAAAAGGGTATGCCATCCTTGTCCCCGGGGTGACAAAGAAGAGTGTGGTTGCACAGAAAATCGCAAAAGCATTCCAGGTCTCAACTGAAACCGTTGAAAAAGTGCTCCCGCCCGGGGAATGCACCATTGCAAAAACCATAGGATTCGAAATAGTATAGGAGAATGGCTGTGAAGGTTATCTTTAAAGACCCAAGGAGCGGTGAAATCAAGCTCGTACCTGAGAACCTTGATGACATCTGGCACCTCTACAACATCATTGAGGAGGGAGATTTGGTTCGTGCGGTGACGTTCCGAACCTCTGAGGGTGAAAAAGCAGATAAGCTCCGGGCCAAGAAAGCAGAGAAGAAAAAAATGAAACTGGGGATCCTGGTCGAAAAAGTCACTTTTCATGAGTTCTCAAACAGACTGCGCATACAAGGCGTCATCAAGGAAGGCCCGCAGGACATCGGCTCGTATCACACATTCAACGTCGATGCTGAGGAGATGCAACCGCTCTCGATTCAAAAAGAACAATGGAGAGCCCATCAGCTCCAGCGGATCGATGAAGCAGTGCTGCAGCGCACGCAGCCGATGCTGGTGTTTGTGTCCCTTGATGATGACTCAGCGACCGTCGCACTCTTGTATCAGAGCGGGGTGCAGCTTGTCGCGGAGATTGACGCGCATCGATCCGGCAAGATGTATGAAAGCAAAGAGACAACCCCTGAGTATTATGGTGAGATTTTCTCGGTTGTAAAATCTGTAAAAAAACCTGATTCCCCTCTTGTCGTCATCGGCCCTGGATTCACACGAGACCATTTGATGAACGCAGGAAAAGAAAGAGAGCCGCTGCTTTTCAAGGACTGTATCACCCATGCGACTGCAAATGCAGGGATGAACGGGGTCCATGAGGCACTCAAAGTAGGCATCGTTGAACAAATCACTAAGGAAAACCGGGTATCCAAAGAAACCCAAGCAGTCGAGAAGGTCTTTGAGGAGATCAAAAAAGACGGACGGGTCACCTACGGGATGCGCGAAGTGGAAGATGCGATGTCGCGAGGTGCAGCAGAAAAACTGCTGATATCAGACGTGCTGGTCCGAACCAAAAACGGGGAAAACCTGCTTGACCTTGCACGAAAAACACACTGCGAGTTCATGATCATTAACACAATGCATGACGCGGGAAAAAAATTTGAGGGGATCGGAGGAGTAGCTGCACTTCTCCGCTTCAAGTATGACTAAATCTTAGATATACCGACCGCTGCCGGTGTTGATAATCATCGAGATGTACGGTGGCTCCTGGACCCAGGGGTCATCTGGTGGTGGCGTAGTGTTAGGGTCGCCTCCTGTGTTTTTTGTGGTATCTTCATTGAGGATACCGTCGTAATACTGATAACTTATTTTTAACTCAAAACTATTTCCCTTGTCCCGCATCTTTTTCAAAATACGCAGTTCACCGATTTGCACACTGACATTGATCTTAATATTTTTATTGGACCACGAATCATCATAATATGGTTTTTCTTTGAGCTTTGCTTGAGCTGTTTTTTCATCAACTGCTTTGAAGGAGACAGGGGGGATGATATCTGTTGCTACCGTATAGGTGATATTCCCTTTCCCAGTGATTGGTGCGCTTTTACTTGTCTCGGTAAAAGTAACGCCATCAGGCGTTGTCACTTCCAAGGTCAAACTGTCTAGTCCCATCCGTTTCAGCAGGGTCATATGATCATCAGCCCAACTGAGGTTAAACGTAATAGACTTCAGGTTCCCCTCAGGTATCATGACCGTTGTTTCATACTGGGATTTCTTTCCAGCGAACTCGGAGATTCCTATCAGCGTGCCGTTTCGTACTGCCCAGACGACCTCAAAGGTTTTTTCACCCGTGGTGGTCGGTGGGAGGGTCTCCGGGGTTTTAGGTGATTGGTACGTCGCGATAGCGACACCTGCGATAACAAGGATGGCAACCGCGACAATGACAATGATTTTATCGTTCTTTTTTAAGGATATCATAGAGTCACCTGTACAACCTTTTTCACTTTGTATGTAGTGTAATCTATAATAATAAGTATGCTTCCACCTTTATTAAATTTTTCCTCAATTTATATATTTAAGCAGGTTTTAATCGAACAGGAGGAAAAAAGGGATGTGTTACCCGACTCGCAGGGGTATGGCTGTTCCGCATCGAGAACATTTTCCTTGTGCCAAACCCTTGATCTGCGCGGAGAACCCATATCGTTCGACCAGGAGGTTCTTACAGGAGGGGCAATAGGTGTTGTCGTAATCACCATGAGCGATATTCCCCAGGTAGACAAACGAAAGACCAGCGTCTTTTGCTATGCTATAACAGGCAAGAAGGGTGCTCGTAGGGGTTGCTTTGGTATCAGTCATTTTGTACTCAGGGTGGAATCGAGAGAAATGCACCGGTGTATCTGTTGAGAGTTTTTCTCCGATCCACTGGCAAAACTCTTTGATCTCCTGGATATCATCATTAAGACCAGGGATGACCAAGTAGGTCAGCTCAAGATGAATCCCGAGTTTTTTCGCACGCTCACAGGTCTGAAGCACCGGTTCTAGCTTGGCTTTACAGACGGTTTTATAGAACTCGTCATGGAACGCTTTGACGTCAACATTCATAGCATCCAGATATGGGGCAATATCTTTCAGGGGTTCTTCCTCAATATAGCCGTTGGTGACATACACCGTATACAGACCAGCGCTCTTCACCAATTTTGCTGCATCCCTCGTATACTCATGCCAAATCGTCGGCTCATTATACGTCCAGGCAACCCCCCGGCAGCCGTGATCAACGGCAAGCTTGCTGAGCGTATCAGGAGAGATATCCTGTAACGACAACCCCTCAGGTCGCACCATCGAGATACTATAGTTCTGACAATGGTCACATCTGAAGGTGCACCCGACCGAGCCTAAGGAAAGAACAAGGGACCCCGGGTAGAAATGATAAAGCGGTTTTTTCTCAATCGGATCTTCTGCAATCGAAGAGCACGCCCCATAAATAAGGGTGAATAATTTTCCATGTTCATTTTTTCGTACACCACAAATCCCACGTTTTTCAGGAGCGATGATACAATGATGCGGACAGAGGAGACACTGTACGGTCTCATCCGAAAGTGGTTTCCAAAACGCTGCCTCTTTTTTCATCGCAGAATTTTCAATGAATGAGACTTTATTAATGTTCTTATAAAACGAGTTCGCCCCGGCTCCGCAGGAACCCACGATGCGGATATTCATCGTTGATCTGCGGCTGCATAGATTTGAATTCTTTATATTTCGCATCGGTGCGCAGCATCGTGCGCGCATAGTAGAATGCTTCTTCGACCGAGACTTTCCCATCATGGAACATCTTGAGGTTTCGTGCGACACCGCGATCAAACAACCCTGGCCTGTAGCCATCAGCTTTCCCACTGGAGAGCCCTTCAAACCATAACAGTGAGAATACCGGTCCTTGGACCGTGCTTGCGTACCCAGCACGGAATTTACTGGTCCCAGAGATCACGATTCGTCCATTTTGAGGAATTCCTGATCGGAACAACAAGGACGTATGGAGATCGAAAATAGTTCGGTCTGCAAACCCACCTGCGTAACACGCGTCAACCAGGATTACAGCTTTCTTGGATTCCAAGGGAGCTAGGATGTTTCCAAGTTCCTTATCGGTGACTGTATCATCCCAGAGGAATATCTCACTGCTCTGAAGGATTTTTCCGCCAGTGACCGGTTTTTTCGAATTCCCTGCACCATGGTTGAAAATCCAGAGAAACACTTCACTATCAGGATATTTATTTGATTCATTGATGAGATATTTTATGGAGGCAATGACGTTTGCTTTGGTCGCACTCCCATAGGTAATGTCGTACTCATGGGTCCGCTCCTGCAGTGTTTTTTGTTTGGCGCCATACCCGTTGTCACTGCGGATCCAGCCGTCATCAAAAAGAATCATGATATGAGACGTCGGATATTGGTTGCTTTCGATAAAATATGCTGCCATGTCCTCCGCAAGATACAGGCCGCCGTTCCCCAGTTTCGTGTCATTCTCCGCAGGGAAGTTTGCCGCTGCAATGAAAATCGCCCATTTGTGAGCACCAGAATCGACAGACGTTGGATTATTAACCGTCACCGTGATTGACTTTATCTCTGAGTAATCTCTCCCATCATAAGATCGTGTGCTGATCGTATATACACCGTTCTGGGTGGTATACGTGACCCAGTCGTAGCTCCACAGTGTTGTTCCTGTTGCGGTCGCCCAGTTGTTCTCACCGATTTTTATTTCGACGATGCTGATGTTATTTTCTTCATCGGGACTGCTCGCCGTTCCACTGATCATCACCAGTCTGGCAACCATTGCCTCGTTGGATGGATAGGTGATGGTGATTGTTGGCTTGCCGTTTGAGAGATTAAAATTCTTCCCAAAAAACCCTAAGAAGTTACTGATGAGCAATACGAAGACGACAATGATGATAAGAGCGACAATCCATTTGTATTTCATTTTTCTCAGTATAGTATGTTTCGTTTTACCCCTTTAAAACCTTTGTTGAACAGCCCTTACCTGATTTTTCCACTAAAAAGTATGTTTCTTGAAATGCTCATATCCCTTGTTTTCCAAATTTTTTATGTTCTTGTCATCGACCAGAATGATATCCTTTTTTTGTGTGACCGTCCCAATCGCAGTTAGATCAGCGCCATGCTTCTGTAGCGCCTTTTTTGTTTTTTCAAAGCTCATCTGTCGTATCGTTACGAGCAGTTCATAATCCCCACCGAAATGCAACGCGATAGCGTATGGATCAATATCATGATTCTTATCGGAGAGCATCATCAGTCCAGAAGCAAGCGGGAGAGCAGATTTTCTTATTTCAAACCCAACTGCGTTTAACACCTGCAACTGATACAGCGAAGAAGACAACCCATCAGACAGATCCATCGATGAGCTCACCGACTGCGACTGCGCAAGCAGCTGACCTTCTTTCAGTCTCGGTAGCGGCTCTAATAGCCCTTTGGCAAGTTTTTTTTCTCCGCTCTTTCGTTTCAACGCGTAATACCCGGCGCCAGCTTTCCCCAGACTCCCTGTCACCGCGATGACGTCACCAGGACATGCACCTGTCCGCGACATGAACTCAGTTTTTTTCACAGAACCAAACGCGGTCCCACACAACGTAATATCATCAGTCTCCTTCGTATCACCACCGACGATCGTGGTTCCAAAACCAACCGCACACGCATCTACCCCTTTCGAAAGCTGCTTGAGGAACAACTCCGTTGTTTTTCTCGGAAGCCCAAACGAACAGACCACACCAAGAGGAACACCACCCTTGGCTGCGATATCAGAGAGATTCATGGCAACAAGGAACCACCCCATCTGATACGGCGACATCTGCGCAGGGATATGGGTTTTTCGAAACATCATATCGGTAGTGACCAACAGATACTCATCTCCCCATTCAATCGCAGCACAATCATCACCGATGCCGCGGTTTTTTCCTTTTGTCAGAATCGCTGAAATCTTTCGAATCGCTGCCCGTTCCCCGAGATCTTCTAATCTCTTCACACCCATGACAACCTAACCTGAATAAAAAAGTTTATCTCAACCAGCCAGTTTACAGTCCACAGGGAAATCCGAGGCGATACTTCTTGAAGAAAATGACCTACAAGAACAGCGGTGTTGACATCGAAGAAAAAGAAGAGGCGATCAAACAGCTCCTCTCCAGCATCATGACCAAACGAAAAGGCACCATTGGCAGACCCATGGGAGGACATTACGCAGGACTCATTGAGTTTGGCGACTATGCACTCGTCCTGTGTACCGATGGCGTCGGCACCAAAGTCAGAATAGCGGAAGCGTTGAAGAAATATGACACAGTCGGCATAGACTGCATCGCGATGAACGTCAACGACGCTTTATGCGTCGGAGCAGAGCCGCTTGCGTTTGTCGATTACCTTGCCATGGAGAACCCAGACCCGAAAATCACCAAAGAAATAGGTAAGGGTCTTGAGAAAGGAGCAAAACAATCCAACATCTCGATCGTCGGCGGGGAGACCGCAGATCTTTCAGAGCTCATCAACGGCTTTGATCTCGCTGGAACCTGCCTTGCTTATGTGAAGAAAGACCGCATCATCCTTGGAGATGCGATACAGCCTGGCGATGCCATAATCGGGCTTAGCAGCAGCGGGATACACTCCAACGGCTATACGCTAGCCCGCCGGGTCGTCGAGGAAGCAGAGCTCTCCTACACAGACCGGTTCCCTGATGGGTTGTACCCCGGAAAGACCATCGGGGAAATCATGCTGACCCCAACCAGAATCTATGTCAAAGAAATCATCGAGTTGTTCAAGAAGATTAGCGTCCATGGACTGGCCCATATCACCGGCAGCGGACTGTGGAACATCCCTCGACTAAAAGAAAAAGTAAAATACGTCATAGAAGACCCTTTAGAGCCACAGCCGATATTTTCCTTCCTGCAGCAATACGGGAACATCGAGGACTATGAGATGTACCAGATCTTCAACATGGGCATGGGGTTAGCCGTGATTGTCGCCGAAAAAGACGTCAAGGAAACGATTCGGATCCTTCAGAACCACTCTGATGCGAGCGTAAAACTCGTTGGATCGGTCAAAAAAGGGACCGGCGTTGAGGTACCACGCCTCAAGTTACATTACCATTAAAAACCTTCTCTGTTGTGTCCTATGAAAATCGGAACTGTTGGAATACCGAACCGTTTTGCACTTGCCCCCCTGGCAGGCATCAGCTGTACCGCGTTTCGCATGCTGTGCAAGGAAAACGGCGCTGGATTGATCTACACCCAGATGATCGATTCAGACATCATCAGTGGAAAAACATCAAAAGAAGTGCAGCAGTTTCTGAACATCAAAGATATGGAACGACCAGTGAACGTTCAGCTCGTCGGCAGCGAAAAAAACGTTCTTATTAAAGCAGTTCAAGCTGTTGAAGAATTCGCTGATATCATCGATCTCAATGTCGGGTGTATCGAAGAAGACTACCTGCAGAAAGGATGCGGCGCAGCACTTTTAAAAGACCTTCCAAAACTAGAGAGTATCCTCAGAGCAATGGTTGAGGCAACCGATAAACCGGTGACTGCAAAGATACGCATCGGCTGGGACAATCAGCATATCAACGGCGTCGCTGTGGCACAACTTGTAGAAAACGCTGGCGCACAAGCAATCTGCATTCATGGCAGGACAGCAGACCAAGGATATGCAGGTAAAGTCAACTGGACCATCATGAAACAAGTCAAGGGTAAAGTAAAGATCCCGGTGATCGCAAACGGTGACGTCACCAGCTACGACGACGGACTAGCCCTCCTCCAAAAAACCGGATGTGATCTGGTCATGATCGGCAGAGAAGCACAACACTGCCCTTGGGTGTTCAACCAAGGAACTATTGATATCAAACAGCAGATCCTCAGATTCATCGAGCTGTACGAGCAGCACGAAAACAGACAATCACCGGTAGAGATTGCAGATCACGTGTACTGGATGCTGCGGGATTTCAAAACAACGGAAGACACCAAAGAAGTCCATCTCCTCGGGACGATCCCGCGGATCAAACGATACGTGAACCGTTTAGCATAAGAGGGAATACATACAGCAGACCAACGATGATGAGCTGATGGAGCAGATAGATGATCAACGAATGCCGTCCTAAAAAACACAATCCTTTGCTCACCACAAGCGATGAATGATCATTTATCGTAAATCTTCTTTTATCGTTTTGATACAGACTATTGCCGAGAAAAACACCTATTAACACCACACCAAACCACGGAAGCAGAGGAAAATAATCCAGGGTGTAAAAATGCGTTGGGACAAAACCCAACCAGAGCAGCCACGGGAAATCAACGACCACGGCTATTCGCAAAAAAACACCGAGAAGGACGCAAAAAGCTCCAAGAACAAGCGGCAGGCGTCTAAACCGGATCAACGGATACACCAACAGAATTGACAGACCGATGCAGTGCAGCACCCCAAACACGATGAACCCGTCGTGAGGATACACCCAGGTGACAAGCGTGATGAATAATCCTAATCCAAAAACACCGGCTCCGCGTCTAAGAAATTTTAGCTGCAATTGTCGTTTTACCAATTTTTTTTGCACGCGGGAATAACTTATGGTCAGAGAAATGCCGACCAGCAGCAGAAACGTACCACTGATGGGATACAAAAACAGCAGGACAGGGAGCGAATCCAGATCTGTTGAATATAACCCAAAGTAGTTCAAATCAAAAACAAGATGATACACAACCATCAGGATGATTGCGATACCACGGAGAGCATCAAGCTCCCAGAACCGTTCAGCAGGGTTTTTTTCCACGGAAACAACGGAAAAGAAAGGGATTTATAAATATGATTGAAAAAAAAGAAAGTAGCGGGGAATGGATTTGAACCATTGGTCTACGGGTTATGGGCCCGTCGGGATTTCCTGACTACCCCACCCCGCTATAAATGACAGTCTCTATCTTCCGATATCGGAGTATCTTTCGGGAATACCGTTGCCCATACTTAAACCTAACACAGTATCTTATGACCCAGGGGAAACATAAAGTTTTAATACTTCAACAAAGCAATATAATAGGAGGAAAGATGATGGAAAAAGTAATTGAAACACGCTTGGTGAAACGGCATTCGCAATTTCCCACCGTGTGCATCTATTGCGCAAAACAAATACAACCTGACAGCCTTCATTATGTGGAGGAAGGCATCACCGCACATATCCATTCGCTCATTGCACGGAAATATTGTGAAGCCTGTTATACTAGGTATGGGGAACAAAATCTCTTGCACGAGAAATCAAAGTAAGCCTTCATGGAGGTAATGTTCCTTTTTACAAACCTTTTTCAGTAGGATATGATATTAGCGGTGCTCAGAAATGCAGGGGTACCCGAGCATGGTCTAAGGGGTAGGGCTTAGGACCCTATGACGCAGGTCTCCGCGAGTTCAAATCTCGTCCCCTGCACTTATTTATTCCGCAATTGAAAGAGGTAAAAATGAAAATCATCGCGTTCACCGGCATGCCTGCCTCAGGAAAATCAGAGGCAGTCAACCTTGCAAAAGAAAAAGGAATCCCGGTCATCCGCATGGGTGATATGGTCTGGGAAGAAACCAAACGTCAAGGCAAACCACTCGATGATAAAAACGTTGGGAACATCGCTAACTGCATGCGAAAAAAACAGGGGATGGACATCTGGGCTAAAAGGACATTCGAAAAGATCCATTCCTTGAAAAAATCACCGCTCCTTGTCATCGATGGCGTCCGCAACATGGAGGAAATCGATTTTTTTAAAGAAAAACTTGGTATTGATTTCCTTGTGATCGCTATTATAGCGAACGATTTGGTGCGCAGAAAGCGAACACTCGCGCGGGGAAGAACCGATGACTCCAAGGACCTGAAGGATTTAGAGGAGCGGGATAGACGGGAGATTCGCTGGGGCCTGCAAAAAGTCATTGCTGATGCAGATATCGTCATCCCAAACAACGGGAGCCTTGATGAGCTTAAAGCACAGGTTCTTATCGTGTTAGGTCAACTCTAGGAGCGATACTTTAATCTATCTATTTTCTGATTA
>DQIQ01000134.1 GCA_003942085.1 Thermoplasmata archaeon
GTGAGCGTTGCACAGGGCATGCGCCTGACCATAGTGAAAGTAAGGCTTCCAGTGATCATGACAGAGGATGCCTTGGTAGTTTGGTAGAATACCAGCTATTCCCGATATGTCAAAAACATCAATAAGAACAAGGGAGTAGAAATATTGGGTTCGTAAACTTTGTCACATCCATAAAAAGATCGCGAATGCGATAACTGCTTGTTTTTATAGTATAAAAAACTAAGCCCAGATCTGTTTTTTTACTTGACAAGGACGCTGGTGAGGAATTTTGTTTTTCTTTGTAATATAAGCTACTTACAAGGAGAAACACCATGCCTGCCTGCAACAAAATCATCAAGCGACACCAGAAATCAGAAAAAACTTTTCGCAATCTTAAAATGCGTGCTCATCTCAATGCAGATGCCATGTTATCGGCCATTCGTAAGGACTTTGCCAAGATCCCTGATCACCGGGCCAGGAATGCAAGCATTCCTTTGGATGATGCGCTCATGAGTTGTTTTGCCATGTTTTCGCTCAAGGATGCGTCGTTGCTTGATTTCGACAAGCGACGACTGGATGAGCCTGAAAGCCTGCATGGTGTATTCGGAGTCAGGGTCATACCCTGTGACAGCCAAATGCGTGCCCTCCTTGACGAGATAGCTGTCGAGTTCCTGCGGCGGCCATTTCGCACTGTCTTTCATCAGTTGCAGCGGGGAAAGATGTTACCACGAATGACTTGTTTGAATGGGCATCTTATTCTGGCCGTGGATGGAACCCGTTCGTATTCCTCCGAGACCATATTTTCCGATCAGTGTCTGGTCAAAAAGAAACGCAATGGGGTGATCGAATATCACCAGCAAATGCTGGCAGGGGCCTTTGTCCATCCCGATCACAAGGAAGTCATTCCGGTTTGCCCGGAAATGATCCGCATGCAGGATGGAGCCACGAAAAACGACTGCGAACGCAATGCAAGCAAACGATTTCTCACTCATTTACGCCGTGAACATCCGCATTTAAAGATTATTATTGTCGAGGATGGATTAAGCTCCAACGCCCCGCATATCAGGGAACTGCAATCTCACGATCTGCGCTATATCCTTGGAGCGAAGCCCGACGATCATACCTTCCTCTTTGATTGTGTTGATGAAAAGGATATGCAGGGTCAGGGAAAACATTTTATTGTTGATGATCCGAAAGATCAAAATAAAAAGCACCGGTTCCGTTTTATCAATGATGTTCCCTTGAACAAGGCCAGTCAGGATGATTTGTGGGTCAATTTTCTGGAGTATCAGGAAATAGTCTATGATGAAGAAGGCCCTCGAATCAGCAAGCGATTCAGTTGGGTAACGGACATGTTAATCACCAGGGAAAATGCCTGGGAAATGATGCGTTGTGGCCGTTCTCGTTGGCGTATTGAAAATGAGACCTTTAATACACTGAAGAATCAGGGATATAATCTTGAGCACAATTACGGATTGGGGAAAAAACATCTGAGCAGTGTCTTTACCACCATGATGATGCTGGCTTTTCTGGTGGATCAGGTCCAACAGATGTGTTGCCCGCTCTACCAAGCGGCCAGGGCAAAAATGGGGTGCAAGAGATTATTATGGGAAAGAATTCGTAATTATTTTCACAGATATATTGCGCCATCAATGAAAGTCATTTTGCACTTGATCGTGAATGGCGCCGAAAAGCAGATGATTCCTGATGCATTTACATAGATCAAGATAAATGGTCAGATTGTCAAAGATCAGGTTCCTGCCGGCATTATCCAACAGGACGATCAGGATAGCTTTATCCTGATTACAAGGTTTTTTCTCGTTTTTGCTCCACCAGCAACATGAGTGACCATGAAAAAGGTCGCACAGGTCACTTCATACAGAAACAGGGGTTGTACGATACAGTTTTCAAAGATATGATTATCCCATATCGGGAATAGCTGATTGTGAGGAGCGTATTGCCAACTATTTTTGTGGAAAAGAGACCTTGCTCAGGGAATGTGCCGACAAGATTGATGCGGTGTCAAGAGATCATCAGGAACCGGGTTGTTCCGCCGCCTTTC
>DQIQ01000047.1 GCA_003942085.1 Thermoplasmata archaeon
CATTTCGGAAATCAGATTACGAGTTTGCCAAAGCGGCATTTGAGTTTTCCAAAGAAAACCTTGATCTTGAGATTTGCACAATGAACCCTGTTGAAGAGACGATTCGGCGGGGCACAGGGACATGTTTTCATTTGATCACGGTGTTCATCGCACTGTGCCGCTGCGCAGGCATCAAGGCACGCTATAAGATGTTTGCCATGAACATGATCAAAGCATGGTATGATGTCCTTGTTGAGGCAGACCCGCTCGTAAAAAAATGGTACGACTCCATGGGATACTTCATGATCGAAGGAGAAGGAGAGGCGTTCATCGATGGAAAATGGGTGGTCGCCCATGTTGGTCCTACCGCGGAGCGACAAGCAGCAGGCGGAATCCCCATTACGAAGTTTGGGGAGGATTCTCTGGGCATCTGGTTCTTTGCTATCCCTGGGACGACCATGTATATGGAGTCAATACCGTACGGTCTGGGCGGCTCGACCAATCTTTTAAAGAGGATCGCGCCAGGCTCCATGGAGCGGGTGAACATCAGTATTCAGCTTCAGAATAAAATGGGAAAAAAAATAATTGACGATGCTGGTGGCAGGGCAACCTACGATGCATCGGCGCGGAAAAAACTCGGACCAAAAGCACCAACCGTTGATCTATCCAAGAAAAAAGAGATCATTTTCAAGGAGTGACCAGAAAATGGAGCCGACAGAGAAGAAAAAAACTAGTAGTTTTATGAACGAACGAACCCGCCGCTATATCATTTATCTTGTTATTTTCATGGGAATGATCGCTATCATGGATCAGTATCTGTCGTTTATTGAGACAACCGCGATTCCCAACATATTACGGGAGTATTCTGTTACCGATGCGCAGTATTCCTGGTGGAAGGTCCTGTATTTTATTCCCACGTTCTTGATTTTTCTACTGAACGGACTCACTGATATCATCGGAAGAAAGAACTCCTTGCTCATCCTTATCGTATTGTTCGGATGCGCGTCGCTTGGAATCGTCTATGCGACACCTTCATTCCATCTCTACATGGTGTTCTTTGCAATCATTACTTTTGCTACGGTTTCGAACATGTGGGCAATCCCGATTAGCGAAGAAGCACCAGCGGAAAAACGCGCGAAATATGTCTCGATTGTGTATTTCATAAGCCTGATTCCTCTTCAGGCGATCATCCCGCCGATCCTTGTTCGTCTCGGACTGAGCTGGAAGTGGATGTATGGCGTCATGTTCCTGTTCATGATACCGGTCCTTCTCATGTGGCTGTTCATGAAGGAGACCAAACGATACGAGATGATCAAAGAAGAACGACGACTCGGCATCCGAAAGAAACATTTCTACGGCCTTGGTGTCATCAACCGCAGCGACATGAAGTATATTCTTTTCTCAGCTGTCATCTGGATGTGCTGGCTCATTGTTTCGATGCTCGTGGTCTGGGCAGGGCATTTCTTCATGGACATCCATGGCTATACACTGGATCAGTGGTCGCTTACCTTACTGGGTAGCCTTCTGTTGATGATGGCTGGAGCGATTCTTGGCGGCTGGACCATGGATAAAATGGGGAGAAAAACCGGTCTGCTCATCGGATGTGCTGGGCTTGGGTTATTTGTCGGACTCATTGGACTTACCCCGGCCTCTGTTGCGCGATTCATAACGATGATCGCTGGGTTTTTCCTCGGGTTTTCCTATACCTGGATCATTGTGTACATCCCTGAGATTTTTCCAACAGATCGGCGCGGGTCCGCCATGGGATGGACAACGACGCTCGCACGGGTCTCCTATGTCGTCGGACCTGCGTTTGCTGCAATCATGCTTACTGCATCACCTACCATGGAATGGTTCTGGGTAGTCGGAGGACTTCTCATGATCGTTCCGATCATCCTGGTCTTCCTCTTCCACCCTTATGAAACAAAAATAAAAGAACTGGAAGAAATTGAGGAACAACGATAAAAGATTTTGCAGAACAAAGCAGTATCGTTAATACCTCAAGAAGTTTTTTGAGTTTTATTTAAGACTGCAAGAAGTCGAGAAGCGAAAAATCGGTATGGGTTGTACAACAAGTCCTTTATAACTCAACAACAACAGTATTTGTTGAGGCAATCCTATGAAAACGATCCTGCGAAGAAAGGATAAAACCAGTATTTTTTGTCCATCCAGACCCCAACGTCATGCCACCTTTACCGTAAAGACCAAAGTCATTGAATTGGTCATTGCGTGTACCCTGCTTGTCGCTGGACTTTCCGTATTGATCATCGCGCAATAAGCAGATCCTGAATTTTGTTTAGATATACACCTTTTTTCTCCTTTTTTTCGAAATTTATATAAAACAGAAGTTCCTAATAGAAACATAACGACAGTGGACAAAGGAATGGATAAGCATGATCAGCGTCAAAGTCTACCAGCAAGGCGACGACCTTATCATCGGTGCCTGCGATGAGCACCTCCTCGGCAAGAAATTTCGCAAAGGAAAATTACAGATCGATGTTGCAAAACACTTCTACGACGGGGAACGAATCGATAAGAAAACGCTTGAAAAATTCCTCCGTGATGCGACGATAGCTAATCTGGTGGGACAAGAAACAGTGAAATGTGCAATAGAACTTGGTCTGGTTGATCCCAGATTTATCCTCAAGATCAAAGGAGTTCCACACGCACAGATAATCCACATGGTCTGATATCTACGATTGCTCCTTTGGTAAAAGTTCGTGTATTTTTTTCATCATGTCCTCATAGTGCGTCCCCATCCAATAATATTTGTGACACACAGGGCAGAGCCAGAAATCATCTCTGGTTTCAAACACCTTTTCGGGGATAAACTCCTTGATTGCTTTTTTTTCAACAGAGACAAGAGGCGTATTGCAGAGCGTACAGCGGGTCAAGACCTGTTCCGTATCAATCTTTATCTTGAGAAGAACCTGTCTTAGCTGTTCGGTCAGGTCTGTGGTTTGTATCTCCAGAACGTTTACGAGCGCTTTTTTCCCACGGCATATTAGTTCTTTATCACGGGAGATGAGCAGGCGATCGTCATGTTTTGCGATCTTTAGCACGTCATCGTCATTGGTGGTTGCATCTGGATAGACCGTGTCCAGTCCAAAAATCCGTAGCCATTTCGCAAGCGAGCCAAGCATGTGATCGCATAGCAGCTTCATACTTCACGATAACAAGCAAAAGGATTTGTCTTTTATGCTGAGGAACGGTGTTGCCTTGTTTTAGAGGTATCTTGTCACATCAATCAGGTCGTAATTCGGGTTCCCTGCGTTATCATACGCAATGACAATAATCGTATGTTTATGTTGGAAGAACGACCCGTCTGTCCATGTCCAACTGTAGGGTTCTTGGTAAGCGGTGTATTGTGGCTCATCGTCGTCATCGATGCAAAACTCGACTTTTTCAATGCCGGATCGCACATCTGATGCGTCCACTGTAATAGTAACAGGACCGATGACGAGTGTGCGCTGCCGGAACAGCCAGGAGAACAAACGAAGACCGTGGAAATACAAACCGTTCTGCGGTGATGTGATCTTGACATAAGGAGGAATGGAATCTTCTTCGGCGTAAGGCTCCATCAGAGGATAGCGGTCCGTGTTGATTCCATCAGGGATCGCATAGGGTGTATCGCCGATACCGTCGCCATTCGCATCAACACCAGCATAATCGCTCCAGCAGTTCCCGCCTGAGGGATACCCATCATCCCACACATTGGTTGCATCATCGTACGCCTGATAGCGGTTTGATTGGAAGGTGTTATGGTAGATGTAATTATTTGATGATTCGGAAATCCCAATGCCGGCGTAGACGCTATCAGAGATGGTGTTTTCAAAGATGCGCGTGCCTTTACAGCCGGACTTCAGGGTAATCCCGTTCCATCCATTGCTCATAATGTCATTGAAGGCAATCGTCGTATCCTGAGCAGAGTGTTTTAGTACAATACCCTGAAAGTTATAATAGATGATATTCTTCAGAATAAAACAATTCTCCCCGGTGACTATAATACCAGCGTTTTGTTCCTCAAGCCCGCTGTGCTGGATGAGAAATCCTTGAATGATGGCACTATTGGCGCAGAGGGTCACCACATCACCGGTGTCTCTCCCGTCGATAATCGTCTCATGGGTGTCTTCTCCTTGCAGGAGCAGTGATTTGTAAATCGATATGTGTTCCCAATATACACCGTTTTTCACCATAATCGCATGGCCATCCAGGGTATCAGGATCATCGATTGCTCCTTGAATCGTCAGGAAAACTTCTTGTGTATTTTCATTGCTCACCGAGCCATAAGGATGAATGAGCGGATAATTATCAGCGGAGCTGTTCCCGGTTGAATATGGTATTTCCCCGACCCCGTCCTCGTTTTCATCGGTTCCTGAATAATCGGCCCAGTAGTTCCCACCTGTTGGATATCCTCCATCCCAGATACTGCCCGCAATAACGTCAAAAGCCTGGTAGGTATTTTCGATAATATTGTTGTGATAAATGGTGTTGTTTCCCTCCAGCACATAGAGTCCATAGTAGCCATTTTCTTTTATGTTGTTGTCTGTAATAATGTTATTTGAGGTGTGAATCATAATGCCTGCGTTGTTCGAATTATCTCCACTGTTGGCGATAGTAAATCCAGTGACAGTGACATTCTCTGCGATGATTTTAACGACAGTTCCAAACCATATACCAGTAATCACCGTGTTCTCCTTATCTTCACCAATGAGTTTGAGTGATTTGCTAACCACAACATTCTCCCTGTATGTGCCGTTGAAAACATAGATGATATCATTATCTGTCGCATGGTCAATGCCATCCTGGATGAATCGGTAGGGATAATCCAGGGTTCCTTCCCAGGGTCCTGCGGTGTTATCGTCATCAACATAGATGGTCGATCCACCGCTGTTCATAACCTGTCTTGCGTCTCTCTGGATTTCATTGATCAGTCCTGCAGAGGCAGGGACGATAAAGAGACCTGTGATAATTATAGCAAATATCGTTTGATACGCATGATTTATTCGACGGTCCTTGTTCATACTATTCCTCCTTTCTCCAAATAATATAAATCTTATTTTTTATATCTTAGAATGTTATATTAATACAATATTTAAATATTTGCCGATATCCCAGGTGAATTACACCGTCAAATGTTCAAAAATCGTCCATTCTTGTAAATCAGTTCGTCATCGGCATAGACTTCCCCGTTTTTCCGCAGGTCGCACATCATATCCCAATGCAGGCTTGATTTGTTTTTACTGCCGGTCTCCGGATACCCACCCCCGACCGCAAGATGGATCGTTCCACCGATCTTTTCGTCAAACAAGGTGTTCTTCGTATAGTTCTTCACCCCATAGTTCGTCCCAAACGCAAACTCACCGAGTTTTTTTGCTCCTGGGTCCATGGCAAGCATGGAGAGGAGGAACTTTTCTCCTTTCGACGCGGTTGCTTTCACAACGACTCCTTTCTTGAACCACAGCTGAATGTCGTTGACCTCGCGGCCGCCGTAGGAGCCTGGGAACGAGTAACTGATGTGCCCCTCCGCTGAGCTTTCAACTGGTCCCGTGAACACCTCACCATCTGGGAAATTTTCCTTCCCCGCGCAGTTGATCCATTTCCTACCCGCGACAGAGACACGAAGATCAGTATCTTTAGCAAACACATGGATGTTCTTTTTTGTATTAAGGAGTACCCGTATCTTCTCTTGGCCTTTGTGGACATCTCTCCAATACTTGATCGGATCCTTTGCATCGACATGGGCAGCATCAAAAATAAAGTTCTCGTAATCCCCCAGCGACATCTCAGCATCCTGTGCTGATGACTGCGTCGGATACTGGGTTATACACCAGCGGAGCTCTTTTTTGGCAGCCCGCTCAAGAAAGGTCTTATGGATCCCCTGATGCGCAACGCTGCTGATCACCTGTTTTTTCGGGTCAATGCCGGTCATGTTTCGCGTATTCTCAGGACTGATGATGGAAAGGCTGGCGTCGATACGCTCGACTTCGAATTTACTAAGAGGAGAGACGAATTTCAGTTGCTGCTCTGAGGAGTGCTTATAATAAATCTCAGCAAGACCATCGATACCGATATGGGTGAACGGATGCGCACCGACCTTCACGGCTTGGAGGTATACTTCTTTAATTAGCGGTGCAGCAAGAAAGCTGCCCGATATCACAAACAAATCATTTTTCTTTAAACCCAGCGAATGACGCACCAAGATATCAGCATATTTTTCTAATCGTTTGTCGATCATTTCTTATTCCCCGCCTGAGAACAAGTGAAATGATAAAAGAGTTTCTGGTCGATTGTGTTCTGCACTGGCATTCATTAATTAAATAATTTTTTCCATTAGATTTAAATATTACAGGAACCATTGTTTTTCTCATGAAGAGGAAAGGTATCGCCTTGTTGTTTGTTTTTTGTTTTTTACTTCTCAATGTTTTGCAGGTTCACTCCTAAGTTGTTAAGGCAGAGGAAAACAATCCTAAGGATATGTATATTTTTCGTAAAGCCTTTGTCTGGGGGACATATGAAATATTGGATAAAGGGAATGGTTATTTTCATGTTCTTAATTCAAATATCACTAATTATACCATCAATGTGCTGGGGTATCGGAAAAGTGATAATCAGGAGCATCGAGTGATGGCAGATGATGTTGCAGGTTTGTTACATATTGGGTTTATCGGCAGGCATCAATGCTGTGTTTTCGCCTTCGGCTTCTTACCCCTTCATGTGTATGGTGTCAATGCGTCTTCATCAGGGTGAATGGGAAAGAAAGTTGAGCCCCCTGTCACTCCGAACAAGATCATGATTTCATCCAGCATACGTAGTTGCTGTACGGTGCCAAGACTCACACGACCTTTTTATGACCTACATCTCGACTGTTTTAGATCTTCTCCCAATCCTTTAACACAGACGCCCACCGATATTTCTTGATCTCATCGATCTCATCGAGTTTCTTGATGATGCGCTCGTAGCCTTTCATGAGCGTACGGGTCGACACCTTCACCACGAAATCATTTTTACCAGTGGTGATCGTCACATGGGTAACCCCGCGGATGTTCCAGAGCTTCTGCATCGTCTCCCGAAGAGGACGACCGGGTTTGACGGTCACAAAGATATAGGCTTTGACAACGGTGAGTGCAAACGATATGATTCCCATCAAAATCAATATTATTCCTATGACTTTGATAATGAGCATCACCGGATCAGTGGAAAACTCAGTAATAATACCCAGCTTTAGAAGAAGGATTGAGAAGGGGATAGCAAAGATAATGGTCGAGGCACGAATCGCATTGTTCACACTTGCCTTTCCCATACCAAGAGAACGAATATACAAGACATAGGCAAAGAAGGTTATACCCATGGTGAGTGCAAGCAAGGAGAAATAATAGGGGTCAATCGATGTCGTAAAGCCAGCGATGAGATGACTGCCGTTGGTGAACACATCAAAGACAAACAAGAGAACAGCGGTAAAGGCACAGGAAAATACGACGTTCCAGAATCGAATATTGATCGCGTCATTTGGTTTATTGTTGATCCGCATGATCTTTAATTTTCTCTGATAGATCGAGAAGACCGCCCAGGTGGGGCTGACCACAAGGAACACGATAAGTATCGGAAGCAACTGAAATTCCCCGGTTAAACTAATAGATGCCAGAATCGCTCCAAACGTGACAATGACGGAGGATTGTACTTCCACAAGTGTTGGGACGTCTTTCTCCGTTATGGATTCCATCAGTAAGAGATATAAAATAACGATCTGAGAAAACGATAGGATCACGGATGGGTCCTTAACCATTGAAACAATCGCGCAATAGCCCACGGTATTAATCGCGTTCATAAGGCCGGCACCAAGATGATATTTCATCTCGCTTTTTTGTACCATGCGGAGTTGTTTGAAGGACGGATCAAGTATTTTTGCCCCAAGGCTTTTCCCTTTGATTTTTATGGTCAGGACCAGCGAAATAAGAAGGGTGATAATGGCTCCGACGAAAAAAAGTGAAAAAGCAAACGCCCATGGATCATATTTGAACGCGGACTGCCCGCCGACGAAACTGTCGACGCCTGTTACGGCGGCAGCAATAAAAGAAGATGTGATCGCCAGGACATAAAACAGGTATTTTTTCCTAATGATCATGCTTTCGTCTCATTACTGAAGGCTGATTTCTTTTTCGATGATTTGGGTGGTGGTCTTGGTGACTCCTTCGATCATTTGAATCTTATCAGTGACATCTAAAAGCTCTTCGAGGTTTTTGACCTGAGCTCTGACAACGATGTCGTATTCACCAGCAATAATCGAGATTTTTGCGACATTATCAAGCTGTCTCATCTCTTTGATTGCTTTGTCGCTTTTCCCGGGTAGCATTGTTATCAGGATGTATGCACTTATCATTGTTTTTCACCCATCTTTCACGCGGAATATTGACTCTTGGTATAAAGTTATCTGTTTAAATACCGTGCGTCAAATAAATGAAGGGAGAAATAAAATTTTAGGGGGACAAAGTAAATTTTTTTCAAACGAAGTTTTTTAAAGACAGGAGCGGTTGCAATAAAAATATGTTACGAGTCTCGATACTCGACGGGTACGTCGATGAACCAACCTGCCTTGGTGTCCCACCCTATATCAGTCCGTACCCTCGCTATATCGCTGGCGCAGTCTGGGATTTCGATGCACACGCCACGGTTTCGTATGTCACCATTGATCAGATCCGAAGCAACAGAGCGTTGCTTGACGATCTTTCCAAATCTGATCTGCTCGTCGTGATTGCGGGCATGTCGGTGCCCGGACGGTATCTCTCTGGGTTTCCGGTCAGTCCGCAGGAGCTGGTCTTCTTTCTGGCGGGTCTAACAAAGCCTTTAAAACTTCTCTGTGGGCCTGCCGCACGATATGGGTTTGGGATGTCAGGGGGAAAGCCAGTACAGGAAATCAGCGTCGTCGAAGATGTTTTCGACCTCATCGCGCCTGGTGACGGTGAGATCGTCGTGCAGGAGTTATTAAAAAACAATCTGAAAAAGGGAACCATCGACCCTTCTTGTTGCAGATCAAGTCCGCATGCGATAGCGGATTTTGCGATAAAAGGCTCAAAGGTCATTTCACAGCATCCCTTTTTTCCTCATTACCTAATAACAGAGATTGAGACGTACCGCGGATGCCCCCGCAGTATCGTCGGCGGATGTTCTTTCTGCAGTGAACCCCGTAAGGGTCTTCCAAGTTTTCGTACTATAAAAGACATCTGTGCGGAGGTCGGCGCTTTATACCGAGCTGGTGTCCGTCATATGAGGATCGGAAATCAACCCTGTATCTTTTCATACCTGGCAAAGGGTGCCGGAGAACTTGAGTTCCCTGTGCCGAACCCTGAGGCTCTTGAATCCCTATTTCATGGAATTCGGTCGGCAGCACCGGATCTGAAGACCCTGCACATCGACAACGCAAACCCTGGGATCATCGCACGCTATCCTGATGAATGTCGACAAATAGCTAAAAGCATCATACAGTATCACACCGCAGGCGATGTCGCAGCATTTGGCGTGGAAAGCGTCGACCCTGCAGTCATTAAGAAAAATAATCTCAAGGCATCAGCCGAGGAGGTCTTAGCTGCCGTGAGGCTGTTAAACGAAGTCGGTTCGCAGAGAGGGACTAACGGTCTGCCTGAGCTGCTCCCTGGCCTGAATTTTGTCTTCGGTCTTGACGGAGAAACAAAAAAGACTTTTGCACTTGATTACGAATTTCTGAAAAAAATATTTGATAGTGACCTCCTGGTGAGGCGTATCAATCTGCGGCAGGTCATCCCGATCCCAGAAACCAAGATGTATGAGATTGGGGAAAAGAATGTCAGAAAACATAAATCAGAGTTTCATCATTTCAAACGAAAGGTTCGTGAGACCATAGAGCGACCGATGCTTCAGCGTCTGGTGCCACAAGGGACACTCCTTGCTCAGGTGTTTACGGAAATCTATGAAGGAAAGCTGACCTTTGCTCGACAGATGGGAAGCTACCCGCTCCTCGTCGGCATCCCGGGTGTCTATCCGCTGCATCGGTTTTATAATGTGAAGATCGTAGATTATGGATACCGGTCGCTCACTGCGGTACCGTTCCCCCTTGATGTCAATGAAGCACCTCGGGAGACGCTGGAAGCAATCCCTGGCGTGGGGAAGAAAAGAGCAGTGAGGATCTTGGCGGGTCGACCGTTCCACACCAAAGAAGAGTTAATGAAAGCTTTGGATGATCCGCAGATTGCTCAGACCTTAGGAGAGTATGTTCAGTTGGACTGAAATAGTACTAGAGATTTACCCTGATCAGAGAGGATGATTATGAAAAAAAGTAACCATGAACCATTGGAAGAGCGCCTTGGGTATACATTTAAGGACAAAAAGCTCTTGACCACAGCACTGACGCATAAGACGTTCGCGTTTGAGGCTCAGACACCTCTGGAATATAACGAACGGTTAGAGTTTCTTGGCGACAGCATCCTGAGCTTTATCGTTGCTGAGCAGCTTTATCAGAGCAACCGATATTTTTCTGAAGGTGAGTTGACCCGCAGGCGAGCTATTGGTGTCAACAACAACGTCCTTGCTGATGTCGCTGGAAGACTTAATATCGGAGAGTTTCTGCTGCTGGGAAAAGGTGAGCTGAAGCAGGAAGGATCCAAGAACCGAACGAACATTGCCAACGGCTTAGAAGCATTGATTGGTGCGATCTACTTGGATTCGGATCTGGAGACGGTGCGGAGCTTCATTTTTAAGAAAATCTATGCCAAAGAGTTTCAATTTTGACTGTTTTTTCTCCCGTTAACATTAATTATTTTTATTGTATAATAAAATTTATATATTAGATTTCGTTCCCTGTTTGAATTTAGAGTAGTGATATGGGGAAGAAAAACACTTTTTTTCCTTAATAACCTTATTCATCACCTCCCCTTTCTCCCCATTTCACCTACACTACTTCTGAATACGATCATGATAAGTTTCGGTCTGCAAAAAAGTCATGGTCGTAACTAAAAATATAAATAATGCTAAAACGTTACAAATTACAAATGTAGTGTTTATACATTACATTAGTAATTGGGATGATGGATGCAAAAAATAAAAAAAATAGATACTGCTGTATCTGAAGTACTTGGAACAATCCTCCTCTTATCAATTGTGAGTGGATTATTTTCCGTTGTAGCAATCTCGGCAATGAATCTCATACCAAATAACTCATCTCCCTCAACGATCATTGTTTGTCAGGTTAATGATTATAATATCTCACTTATTCATATGGGCGGAGACTCATTGAATGTCGATACAATGATTACTTTTTTAGATGATGTCGGAACATCAAAATCAATAGTCGTAAAAGATTATTTAGACACAAAATCCAAGAGTGACAACTTATGGGGAGTCGGAGAAAAGGTAGTCTACTCATACCGTGATTTCATCGGAAAAAACATACGCGTTATAATCAATGATATCCCAACTCATTCAAATATACTATTAACCTCAATTACAGTGGCAACCCCCTATATCTCTGTCACCACCTTAGATGCTACAGCAATAGCACAGAATTCAGTGAAATTGATGATGACTTACAATCTTAGGAATATCTCCGGAATGGTACGATTCAGCTATCGACCAACAGAGGGAGGTTGGACAAATACATCATGGATATCCAAGACTGGTTCAGGGTCGTATAATGCCATCATTACTGGTCTTTCCTCATTCACCCTCTATGACGTTAAAGCCCAATTATTGTATAATTCCAAAATAATTGATGGAGACCAGAAATCATTTACTACTCTATCTAAAATATACAATCCACCGTTATTTTCAAACCCCACTCCAACAAACGGGTCGACGGGATTACCAATCACGACTGCTTCGCTCAGCATCGCCATCCAAGATCCTCAGGGATACAATTTTAACTGGACGATCACGACATCACCAAATGTTGGTAGCAGCTCCGGAGTCGGGGCAAGCAATGGAACAAAAAACTGTAATGTTGCCGGCCTTACATATACCACCATCTACACCTGGACGGTCAAGGCCAACGACGGTCATAAATGGACCAACAGGTCATACGTGTTCACCACCGGCATTGGTAAGGTGATCAATACATCGGTAAGTAGAATCAGTCCGTATACGATATCCACTAATCCCCTTACGATTACTGCAACGAGTGATTCTTCTTTAAATAACGTCACCCTGCATTACCGCTGGAGTGACGATAATAGCAGTTGGAATGGTGGTTTGAACGAAAAATATGTGAGCGTCAGCAGTAACACCAGTAATGTAGATGGTATCACGGAAAAAGGAACAGAAACCAATTTTCCAAATGCAAAAGGTACCGCTCGAAATGGTACATTGATGACACTCCAGGAAATCAATACTGGAACCGTGGGAGCAAGCGAGTGGTTGAACGGTTATTCTCTAGGAGCGACATATGCAGGGTGGACACGGGTTGGTACGACACCCTATGTAAGCGCAAAAGACTATCCAACCAATTATATCTCTACTGCATCAAATGGTGCACAAATAGGTTGGTTTAAATTTCCAAGCACAACCCTAACCGGGACCCTTACCGTGAACATTTCAGTGTATTGTAGCGATGCAGATGGTTCCGATGGAGCCGATGTGTATGTGGATTATTCTGGAACCGGACCCGGAACTAAGGCCGGAACCGTTGGTTTACATTCCGGATGGCAATATGATACGATTGATCTTGGGACGCACACGGTAACAGAAGTCAATAATCTCCAGGTATATCTCCGTTATTTCAAATCTGGAACGGCTAGTAACGTATATGTTGATCATCTACGAATAGGCGTAAGTATACCATCGAACCCAAACTATGAACTCGATTTCGAGTATCAATGGACAGCAGCTGTTTATAGCCAAGTGAACAAACAACTCTGCCTCTATTTAACATCGCATACCGGAACTGAGAACCTGCTGGTAAATTATTGGACTGGATCTGCATGGTCATTACTGGGAACAATAACCAGTACAGGTTGGTCGAATTTTACTGCGACAGGCCTTTCATCATCGCCCTATACCATCCAATTG
>DQIQ01000006.1 GCA_003942085.1 Thermoplasmata archaeon
GGACTGGAACTCACCGATCCCTACATTCACATAGTTTTTCTTAGGAAACACCCAGGCGTACCCAGCGACCCCATGAGCTTTGATGAACAGGTGGATCAGACGTTTCTTCGTAAAGAACGTCGTCAGCTGCTTTGGCGTCATCGGCTGTTCCTGCACCAGTGCGACACAAAGGACTTCAAGCTTTTTACACAGATTTGTTTTCTCTGCAACCACACTGCGCATCCCATCGCAGCCAACGACCATTTGGGTTTCGATGGTTTGTCCATCGTCCAACATCACCGATACCTTGTCTTTCTGCACGACCACATCGACGACTGATTTACCACCCTGAAACACCGCTCCAGCCTGGACCGCTAGATTCAACAGTCCATGGTCAAAATCCTTTCGAAGCACCATCATGAGCAAGGGTTTTTCCCTGATCAGATCAAGTTTGTATCGAAGGGAAGACGAATACGTGATACTCCCGTATGATACCGAATCGATAAAGGGTTCGATGTAGGGAAACCGTTTCTGCACGCGAGTCGGTAGACCACCACCGCAGGCCTTCTCACGAGGGAACCGAGCTTTGTCCAAAACCAGAACGCTGACACCTTTTTCAGCAAGATATTTCGCAGCAGTAGACCCTGCAGGCCCGGCACCGACAACGACCACATCATAGTTCATAACAAAACCAACATACTCTGCTTTACATCCGGAAGACACCAGGCTTCCAATCAGGGATCGGGGCGTTCAACGACGCAGATATTCCCAGGCCAAGGACCAGTCGAGTATCAACCGGGTCGATAATCCCGTCATCCCAGATGCGGGCAGTACTATAATACGGGTTGCCTTCAGCTTCATATTTTTTCAGGATCGGATCGGTCAGTTCCCGTTCCTCTTTCTTGGTCATTTCTATTCCTTTTCTCCAGAGCTGATCCCGTTTTACGGTCAGAAGCACGGTTGCTGCCTGCTGACCACCCATCACCGAGATACGTGCGTTCGGCCACATCCACAGCTGCCGCGGACCATACGCCCTGCCGCACATCCCGTAGTTCCCGGCACCAAACGACCCACCGATGATCACCGTGAACTTCGGCACCTGCGCACAGGTCACTGCGGTGACCATTTTTGCTCCATCTTTAGCTATACCGCCAGACTCGTATTTCCTGCCGACCATAAACCCAGTGATGTTCTGCAAGAAGACCAACGGTATCTTCCGTTGACAACACAACTCAATGAAATGAGTCCCTTTCAACGCCGACTCAGAAAATAGCACCCCATTGTTAGCAAGGATCCCCACCGGGTAACCCATGATCCGAGCAAACCCACAAACCAATGTTGTGCCGTACAATGCCTTGAACTCATGGAACCGTGAGCCATCAACGATACGGGCGACGATCTCCCTGACTTCAAAGGGCTGGCGCGGGTCTTTTGATAAAATCCCGTAGATTTCCTTAATGTCATAGACTGGCTCCTCAGGTTTTTTGATATCCAGATGCGTTTTTTCAGGCCGGTTGAGGTTCTCCACAATATTGCGGCTTATCCGTATCGCATCATGGTCATCCAACGCATAATGATCAGTAACCCCGCTTTCACGACAATGCACATCAGCACCCCCTAGCTGCTCAGCGGTGACCTCTTCACCAGTCGCTGCTTTCACCAAGGGCGGACCACCTAAAAAAATAGTCCCGGTTCCTTTCACGATGATAGTTTCATCAGACATCGCAGGCACATACGCACCACCAGCAGTACAGGAACCCATGACGACTGCAATCTGCGGAATTCTCAGCGACGACATCTTGGCTTGATTATAGAATATCCTGCCGAAATGTTCTCGATCAGGGAACACCTCATCCTGCATCGGCAGAAACGCACCCCCGGAGTCGACCAGATAGATACAGGGCAGGTTGTTTTCCAGGGCGATCTCCTGAGCACGCAGATGTTTCTTAACCGTGATAGGATAATACGTCCCACCGGTCACGGTCGCATCATTAGCGACAATCACGACTTCCCGACCATGGATGATCCCGACACCGGTGACGATACCGGCAGCAGGTGCTTTATTGTCATACATATCAAAACCGGCCAGGGTATTGAACTCCATGAACGGGGTCTCAGCATCAAGCAGCGCGTCGATACGCTCCCGGGCTAGCATCTTCTTGCGGGATTTATGAAGCTTCACTGCCTCATCACCACCCCCTTTCATCGCAGAGGTGATCTTATCTTTCATATCCTTTGCGAGTTTCTCATAATGCGCGAAGTTTTCCTTAAACTCCTTACTTGAGGGATCAATCGTGCTTTCAATGGCTTCCATATCATTCAACCTCTTTTTTTATCTCAGCGGTGAGCTGACCGATCTCAATTTGCTCTTTTTCTTTAAAATGAACCTTCTTTACTTTCCCATCGTACGGTGCTCGTATCAGGTATTCCATTTTCATTGCTTCGATGACCAACAGCACATCGTCCTTCTTCACTAACGAGCCTTCCCTGACTTTGATGGCGACGATCGTCCCGGAGATCGGCGAATGCAGGTCTCCTTCTTTTTTCTCTGTTGTTTTCCTGCCGGTCAGCTCAATGCGTTTTACTTTGAAGATGCTTCCATCAATAAAGACAAACTTGTTGTCCCCACCCTGGGAAATCACGCTTTTAATGACCCGGTCACCCAGCTGGATGGCAAGCTGCCCTGGTTTTAGTTCTGTTGCTGACACCGTGTATTCGTTATTATCGTAGACGATGAAAAACTGGTTCTCCCGTCGTTCCACGGTAATATTATACACATGATTATTGTGCTCGTAGTTGATGAACATGGCTACACCCCTATCCTCCAACGTCCCACATGCTGCCAGGGGGAATGCGGGTCTGCCTCTTTGTATCGGACAACCTCTTGTCGCTGGGTGTGCAGTGAATCATAAACGGCAAGGGCGATCAGTGCATCCAGCGGAAGCCCTTCTTTGGTCACCAACCAGTCACGGAAATAATCGTTGATGAAATGAGTCGTGATATTCCCTTTCCTAAACTCAGGATGCTCAAGGACTTTCTTTAAAAACGAAATATTCGTGGTAACCCCCAACACCACGTAATGGGACAGTGCCCAGATCATCTTATCAATACTTTCCTGCCGGTTCTCACTGCTCACTGTGAGTTTTGCCAGCATCGGATCATAATACGGACTAACCTTAAAGTTTGCTTCAACACCGGTATCGTTCCTGATATTAGGCCCGATCGGAAGCTCGACTTTTTCAAGGGTCCCGATACTTGGAAGAAAACCATTGGAGGGATCTTCTGCGTAGATCCGGCATTCAAGAGCATGGCCACGTTGTACCAGATCATTTTGCTTTATGGTCAACTCCATGCCACTGGCGATGCGAAGCTGCCATTTAGCAAGATCAACACCGGTTGTCATCTCGGTTATGGGATGCTCAACCTGCAGACGTGTGTTCATCTCCATGAAATAGAAATTCTGTTTACCGTCAACCATGAACTCGATGGTTCCTGCGTTCGTGTACCCGACTGTTCTAGCTGCAGCGACCGCGGCGTCCCCCATTGCTTCCCGGAGCTTTGGTGTCATCACGGGTGAGGGGGTCTCCTCGATGATCTTCTGATGTCGACGCTGAATGGAGCATTCACGCTCGAACAGATGGATCACTTGACCATGCTCATCAGCAAGAATCTGAAATTCAATATGGCGCGGCCTGTCGATGTATTGCTCAAGGAAAACAGAATCATTCCCAAACGCGGATTTCGCTTCCCGCTTCGCACTCTCGATGGATTGCTCCAGCTCAGATTCTGCGTGCACCACACGCATTCCTTTTCCTCCACCACCGGCGGTCGCTTTCACCAGCAGAGGAAAACCAATTTTTTTGCCTTCCTTTAAAAGAGTCGAAAGATCCTGTTTTACTCCATGATAGCCGGGAATCACCGGGACATCAGCACCTGAAATTGTCTTTTTCGCCTCGATTTTATCACCCATCAATCGAATGACTTCCGGGGTCGGCCCGATGAACTTGATACCGGTGTCAGCGCAGGCTTTCGCAAAATCAGGGTTCTCCGCAAGAAACCCGTACCCAGGATGGATCGCCTCAGCATGAACGTGTGTCGCACTCTCAATGATCTTGGCGATATTCAGGTAGCTTTCTGAGGGTGTAGGGTCGCCAAGGTTAATGGATTCATCAGCAAGCTGGACATGTGGTGAATGAGAATCAACCTCTGAATACACGGCAACGGTCCTTATCCCCATCTCCTGACAGGCTTTGATGATCCGGACAGCGATCTCCCCACGATTCGCAATAAGCACTTTTTTAAACATGGTGGTTACCTCTTCCAGTTCGGCTTTCGCTTCCCCAGGAACGCATTGATCCCTTCCTGTCCTTCCTGCGAAACCCGAAGCTCAGAGATCTTTTCAACCGTGAACTCCTTATATTTTTCAGTATCCATTTTGATGAGATTATTAATCAGATGTTTAATTTCTTTTATTGCGGTTGGACCGGAAGAGCGCACTTGTTCGACACAGGAGTTGACTGCATCATCAAGTTTTTCAGGTGGAACGACCAGATCAATCAGTCCGATCTCATGAGCCTGTATCGAATCAAATCGTTCACCAGTGATAAAGAGTCGACGCATTTCCGCAGGGGTCATCCGTGGTGCGACAAACGTTGAAATCACCGCAGGAATAATCCCAAGCTTAACTTCGCTAAAAGCAAACATCACCTCAGGAATAGTAACAGTGATGTCACAGACGGCAAGCAGCCCAATACCTCCACCAAACGCATGACCATTAATACGGCCGATCACCGGTTTGGGACACATATATATCGTCTCATACATATCAAGGAGAAGACGACTGTCTTTCTTGTTTTCTTCCTTGGAAAAATTTACCATGTTTTTCATCCAGGAAAGATCAGCTCCAGCGCAAAAGGATTTCCCGTTACCGGTCAGGATAATTGCGGTGATTGAATCATCACCTAAGAGTTGTATAAAACACCGAGTCAGTTCGTTCATTAGCTGTTCATTCATTGCGTTATGAACATCTGGTCGATTCAACGCCACGGTCGCAACATCGTTTTTTTTGGTATATTCAAGGGTTTCAAAGTTCATCCTGCTACCTCCCCTTGGTACTGTATCGCACTCATAGGAACTTGATACATAAAGGTTTCCATAAATTTATCGACAATTGCCGATTTCTCCTCTATTTTCCCTTAAACACTGGTTTGCGTTTCTCCACAAACGCAGTCACGCCTTCGTTAAAATCCTCTGTCCCTGCGGACCATGCAGCAGTTTTGCTTTCAAGCTCCAGATGCGAAATCATATCGTTATCCAAACCTTTATTAATCAGCAACTTAGCCTTTCCGACCGCGATAGGTGGAAGTGATCGAAACGCAGACACGATTTCCTCAACAGCAGCATCGAGTGATTCTGCATCTACGACTTTGTTGATCATGCCAAGACGATAGCCGTCCTCAGCGGTAAACGTCTTTGACGTCAAGATATATTCACAGGCCCGTTGATAGCCGATCAATTTTGTGACAAACTGCGTCCCGCATCCAGGAGCAAGGCCGATACCGATGAACGCTGTACTCATCTTAGCATCCTTTACCGCGACAATCATATCACAGGCAAGGGCAAGAGACAGTCCTGCACCAAACGCAGCACCATTCACCGCAGCGATCACCGGTTTTTCCATGGTCCGTATCTCAATGACACAGCGATGGATCGCCCTGGTCAAATCCCGCAGGAACCGTGGTTTATCCTTGGCCGCATGCATTTCTTTGACATCCCCGCCGCCACAGAACCCTTTGCCTGTCCCCCGAAGCACCACCGCCCGTATTTCATTATTCTGGGCGACGCTCTGGAGCGCATCGTAGAGCTCATGGCCAAGTTTCATGTCAAAAGAGTTCAATCGCTCTGGACGGTTCAGCGTAATAGACGCGACACGGTCGTCAATGGTGATCTGAAGGGTTTCGTAGTTCATTGTTCTTTGGGAAACACACAAAAGCTTTTAAATGTTAAGAGGAACACTATTTCAGATGTTCTAGGCTGGTTTTTTGTGTCTTTTTCTCTTAACCAGATCAATCAATTTAAACCATGAGACCGCAGCAATCCCAACAACCCCGGCAATACAAAAATCGGTTAGGGGTATCGGTGAAAAATGGAAGAGACCTTGGAGAAGCGGAACTAGGAGGATCAATATAAGACTCAGCATCGCACCCGCTGCAACTAACCAGAGTGCTTTGTTCTTTGAGTAGATTGTTTTTATCAAACTGCGTGATCCAGAGAGATTCACGATGATAAGCATGATATTGGCAATGACCAAGGTGGCAAAGGAGAGCGTTCGGGCTGCGTCTTCATTCGCTGAAACCCCCTGGTAAAACCAGTAGAATACGAAGACCACCGCAACCAGGACACTGAGTCCTTGCAGAAAACTGTAGAGGAAATTCTTTCGTCCAAACAACCGTTCCTTAAGGTTTCTAGGGGGACGACTCATGATGTTTTTCTCTTCGGTTTCAGCTTCGAAAACCGTCGAGCACGCTGGATCAATAATCAATTCAAGAAAAGCGATATGAGCAGGTAATAAAACCAGTGGCCATCCCATAAGAACCGGGATGAGAGCCATTCCTGCGATAGGGACGTGCACAGAAAAAATATAGCTAATGGATTTCCGCAGATTATCAAAAATCCTTCGTCCCAGTCTCACGGCATGCACAATTGATGAGAAATCATCGTTAAGCAGCACGATTGCGGAGGACTCACGGGCGACATCGGTTCCTCGCTCGCCCATCGCAACCCCAATATGTGATGATTTCAACGCAGGAGCATCATTCACACCATCTCCGGTCATCGCAACGATCTCACCGTTTGCCTTTAGGGCATCTACGATTGCGAGTTTCTGCTCAGGTACGACACGAGCAAAAATATTGACGGTCTTGATCTTCTCACGAAGCTCATCCTGACTCATCTGTGTGAGCTGCGGGCCGGTGATGAACGCATCAGGGTTCTTCAGACCTATCTGTCGGGCGATATGCTGCGCGGTCCCTGGGTAATCACCTGTGATCATAATCATTCGTATGCCTGCAGCGTAACATTCTTTCAACGAAGGGGCAACGGTGGTTCGCACCGGGTCGACAAACCCGAGCAGCCCGACGAACTCGAATTCAAAGTCATGCTGTTTTTCCGGTAAGGTGTCCTCTTTGTTGCTTGATCGGGCAACCCCGAGGACCCGAAGGCCAGTGTCGGTCATTTCTTTGACATGGACAAGGAGTTCTTTTGTTTGATCTTTGGTAAAATGACACAGGTCCGCTATCGCCTCTGGTGCACCTTTGGCGGCAACGACATGTTTCTGTTTATCTGAAGACTCCCAGACATGAGATAACGCCAGTAAATGTTTAGAGAGAGGATATTCGCGGATCAATTTCCACTGGTCATGAATATGTTCCGTCTTGTGCAGAAACTTTTCAGTGGTGTTCTTAATTTCCTTTTCAATAGGGTCAAAGGGATCCCGCTGACTTGCGAGGTATCCGAACTCCAGGAGATCATGGAAACACTCAGGTAACGGCTTTGTCCCATTTTGCTGAACATCATAGAATTTATCATCACAAAAAAGAGAACTTAACATCATTTTATTTTGAGTCAAGGTCCCTGTTTTATCCACGCACAGCACGGTTGCAGCACCCAGCATCTCAATCGAACCGGTGTTTCTTGTGAGCACATGTCGTTTGGACATCCGCCAGGCACCTAAGCTCATGAATATCATCAGCACGACAGGGAACTCCTCAGGGAGAATCGCCATGCTTAGACTCAGACCAGCGAGGAACCCAACAATCCAGTCCCCACGTGTTATCCCATACACGATGATGACCAGGCTACATAGGATAAGACCGCCGATAGCGAAATTTTTCACAAGCCTACCTGTTTCTTTTTTCAGGAGAGTTTCTTCAGTAGTGATCTTCTGTAATGCTTTGCCGATCTTACCCATCTCGGTATGGCTTCCCACCCCAGTGACCCTAGCGATCCCATGACCCTGCACGACTAGGGTCCCTGAGAAGACAAACGGTAAATCATCTCCACCTGGTTGTGTAATCGATGCTTTTCCGTCCCACTCTGATTTTCGTACCGCAAGGGATTCACCGGTGAGCAGTGATTCATCAATGGTGAGATTCGAAGAAAAAATAACGACCGCGTCAGCAGGAACACGATCACCTTCCCGAAGAATAATATGGTCCTCTCTTACGACCTCACGGCCAGGGATACGTTTTTGCTGCCCGTCCCTGATCACCAGCGCACGGGGGCTTGAAAGATTCTTTAACGCCTCAAGAGCACGCTCTGTTTTTCTCTGCTGATAAAACGTTATCCCAACCACGACAAAAACAAAGATAATCAACATTAGCGCATCTTGCTTTTCCCCAAGCAGAATGTATATAAGACCTGCCCCGAGCAGCAGCAATAGCATCGGTTCAAGTATGACGTGAAGCAAAATGACGAAAACATTCTGTTTTTTCTGCGAAGGAAGTTCGTTGTACCCTTCATCTTTCAGACGTTTCTGTGCTTGCGCCTCAGAAAGACCTGTTATCGCTTCAATACCGTTCTTGGCAGATGTATCCAGGGGAGTTTGCTCTGATGCTTTCATCTATGGACAGGGGGAACAAACTTCCTAGATATAGGTCTTTTCATTTGGATAAAAAGAAAGGAAAAGAGGGGTCTCTTGAGTTACTGAGGAGGGTACCCGCCAATCTTCAAGGTCGGGTCACCTAGGAGTATGAACTCCTCGACGGTGAACGTGTCACCAGGTACATCGGTGATGTACCCGTTCTGCATCTGTGTCATCATCTCTCCAAGATGCTGGCTGCTGTTGTACGCGGAGAAGAACTCGAAAGACATTTTCCCAGCACCATCTTCGGTACCGCCAAACGCCGTACGGGTTGCTCCAATCGTCGCTATCGCACCGCCATTCTCATAGTTGACAAACGCCCAAGCGTAACAGGGGATTCTTTTTGATGTATTCACTTTGAGGGTTTTGGCCAGAATATCGAACAGCCGATACGATCGATAGTTGAGAAGGTCCTGAAGGATAAAATCGATTTTTGCGGTCAGACACGCATCAAAAAACATGACAGGGAGTTTATAGCCGTTCTGCAAATCCTTGATGTAAGAGGTATAATAATATTTCATCTTCATGCCACTGGGGGTATAGGTGCCCATCCCATGTTCAAATCCATGGCCTGAATAGTCAAGGAACCCTGCGCCCTCAGTAATGGCGCCTGAAATTGTTCGTCGATTAAAATTACCTTTCGACGTCCAGATGGTCTTTGGTGTAAACTGCGACATGATCCCCATTATAATCATATTGTTCTCTTCGCCATCGTTTCCCTGTGACCAGCGGAACGTGTTTCCTCCGATTAAGATCATTGTGTTAAACCAGGTGCTGCCAAAGGTCTCCGTCTCATAGTGGATGATTTTATCTACCGTGATGTTTACTTCCTGCAGCGAGGCACAGGCGAGTCGACCGAGGTGAACATCAGGGAAGAGATCAACGTGATCACTTGACTCACCAAACTGATTATTGTTGTTGGTGTCCCAACTGGAAAAATTGCCATGGGCGTCATAGATATCAGAATAGTACATATCCGTAATCAACTCTTCATCCCAACTCCAGAGCATGGCATAGCTTCGTCGTATGGGGAGCTTGTCGACACCGCCAACAAGTAGTACTGATGAGACTGCATTTGTTTCAATCGCATCCTTAATGGCATATTTGATCTGCTCTGGGAGATCACGACCAGTGAAATGATCGGCGATCCACTCGGTTGTCATCAGGGTCGTCTCAATATTATATAGATTCTTATGCATAACCAGAGGCTGAAGCGCTGCAGAGAATTCTTCAGGGGCAATGATGAGTAACTTGTTGTCGGCAGAAAGTACTGAGATGCTTTTTGATTGCTCATAGGTCACAATGATTTGCACGTCAGGAGTGAAGAGAAGACTCTGTTGTTGTGGCGAATAGAGAAGAGGATAATATTGAACAGAAAGAAGGATAACATGGTCATTTCCATTGAGACCAGCACCAATCCGATAGCTCAGGCGAGATAAAGGATAGGTACTTGTACTTGAATATACTGCATCGTTTTTTACCTGTTTTTCGTTTGATGGTTGCAATGGTACACTAGACAAGGGTGTTGGCTGAGCTGCAGGGACAATCTCCTTTGCAAGCTCTTTTACTTGAACTGAAGAAGTCGTGAAAGAGACGTCCGTTATAATCGTGCCAAACGGAAACGTGAACAGTTTTGTGTAAACCGGTAACATAGGATTGCCGGGTGCTGTTGCAGAGGAGGTTGCTTCCTTGATCTGAACCGAGATATAATTATTCTGATCGGTAATCACAGGCTCAGAGAATTGTATCTCTTCTTGCATCGATATTTCTTTACTTGGTATGTTTGTTGCAACAACTGCTCCAAAACCATTTATCACTAATACTCCCACCAGGAGAATTGGTAGTATTTTCTTCATATGTACCCCTTATTAAATCACTCTTATAGAAATCATAGTATATAAATTTTCGTTACTGAAATTTGGTCATTGACTAAACGAAGAGATACGAAATATTATATAAAACAAACCTTATTTCCGACTAGATTACATCCATGGAAGAAAACAATTACGATTACGTCGCTGTCGAGCAGAAATGGCAAGATAATTGGTTTGAGGCAAACATCAACGTAGCTCGCAGGGAAAAAAACAAGAAATTTTTCATTCATTTCGCGTACCCTGGCGTCTCCGGGTACCTCCATGTGGGCCATATGCGTGGATTTACCTACTGTGACGTCATCGCCCGCTACAAACGGATGACAGGTTATGACGTGCTCTTTCCAGCTGGATTTCATGCCTCAGGAATACCCTCGGTCGGTTTTGCAAAAAAGGTGGAACGACAGGACCCAGACACAATCAGACTGTTGAAACAAAACGGATGTACCCCGGAGTGCATCAAAAGATTAACAGACCCTATCGAAGTCATCAATTACTTCAGTAAAGTCTACGTGGATGACTACTGGAAACGATTTGGTTTTTTCATCGATTACACCAGGCTGATGAATACGATCTCTGACGGGTATAAGAAATTCATCCAATGGCAGTTCCATAAACTTCATGATAAAAAACTCCTAATCCAGAAACCACATTATGCGCCCTACTGCCCAAACTGCGGACCGGTCGCTGTCGATAAATCAGAAACCGATGTCTCCCAAGGAGGCTCGGCTGAAATCCTTGATTTTACGGTCCTTAAATTCACGCTCAACGATGGGACGATCCTCCCTGCTGCAACCCTTCGACCAGAAACAATCTTTGGGGTCACCAACATGTGGGTGAACCCAACCGTCGAATACCACACTGCACTGGTCAATTCAGAAACATGGATCTGCTCTAAAGAATGCATACAAAAACTCTCGTATCAGTATGACCATGTCAAACCTTTAGATAAAACCATCATAGGCAAAGACTTGATAGGTAAAACCTGCATCGTCCCGGAGACAAACAGAGAAGTCCCGATTCTTGCTGGCGTATTTGCTGATCCATCTGTTGCCACCGGTATTGTCATGTCAGTACCTGCTCATGCGCCCTACGACTGGATCGCACTTGTCGAATCAAAAGAAAACATAGAGGCAATCAAAATCATCGACGTTAAAGGATTTGGCAATAACCCGGCAAAAGAAGCATGTGACCAACTCGGCATCAAAAGCCAGACTGAGACAGAAAAACTCAACGAAGCAACCGACCTTGTCTACAAAAAAGAATTCCACACCGGAGTGCTCAACGGGAAATGCGGCAAATACGCTGGCATAAAGATCTCTGAAATAAAGGACACCGTGAAAAACGATCTCATCCAGAGGAATCTTGCAGCAACGATGAAGGAATTCTCTGAGCCAGTCATCTGCCGATGCAAAGAAAACGTAGTGATTAAACAAATCCCTGATCAATGGTTCATCAAATACAGCGACGCGCCACTTACTCAGGAATCAAAAGACTATGCTGCGACCATGAATATCTACCCGCCGGAGTACAAAGATGAGCTCCCAAAGATCCTTGACTGGTTCGGTGATCGTGCAGCGATCCGACTGGGGTCATGGCTTGGAACAGAGTTTCCCTACAAGAAAGACTGGATTATTGAGCCAATCTCAGACTCAACGCTGTATCCTGCCTATTATGTAATTTCATCGTATGTGAACCAAAAAAAGATAGCGATACCCGACATGACTGATGCATTCTTCGACTACGTGTTCCTAGGGATTGGATCTCCGAAAGATAAAATCTGGCAGACCATCAAATCCGATTTTGATTACTGGTATCCGGTTGATATCAATCTAGGTGGAAAAGAGCATAAGACGGTCCATTTCCCGGTCTACATCATGAATCATGTCGCAATCATGCCAGAGCAGAAACGCCCACAGGGGATTTTTGTGCACTGGTGGGTGACCCAGAAAGGAAAAGAGAAAATCAGTAAATCAAAAGGTGGTGCTGAGCCGATCGTTGAGGCAGCGGTCACCTACGGTGTCGATGCCATGCGTCTTTACTATCTGCATATTGGATCACCATTTGTTGATATTGAATGGGACCCTGAGACCGTACTCAAATACAAAAACCGCATCATCAACATCTGGCGGTTGGTCGGACAGATTGCTTTACTCAAAGATGGAAAACAGGAGAACCTTGATAACTGGTTGAAAAGCAGCCTCCAACGACGCATAAAAAAGATCCTTACGGCGTTTGAAGCCTTAGACCTCCGGGTCGCCTCCAACGAAATCTACTTTGAACTCCAAAAAGACCTCCAATGGTACCTGAAACGAGGAGGCGCAAATCAGAAATTACTCCATCATTTTGTTCGCAGCTGGATCGTACTGATGACCCCGATCACCCCACATCTTGCTGAAGAATTTTGGATAACACAGGGACAGAAGCAGTTCGTCTCCAATGAACCATACCCAGAGTTCAACTCTAAAGACATCTCTGAAAAAGACGAGGTAGGCGAATACCTCCTGAACCGAGTCATTGATGACACCATCGAAATCATGAATGTCACTAAGATTGCTCCGAAAAAGATCTGTATCTACACCTCACCAGCATGGAAACAAAAAATCTTCAGGAAAGCGATAGCGTCTGCTGCGGGGAATAATTTCAACGTCGGATCACTGATCAAGGAAACCCTGGTGGACCCGGCCATGAAGTCGCTGGGCCAGCAGGTGTCTCAGTTTGTTGCAAAGATAGCACCGGAGATAAAAACCTACAGTGAGATTGACCGGGCTAGATTCATGATTCCTCTTGACGAAAAAAAACATCTCTCCGATGCAAAAACGTATCTCACCGATGCTCTTCATTGCCCGGTTGAAATCTACAGTGCAGATGATGCAGACCTCAATGACCCGGCAAAGAAAATAAAGTTCGCCACACCCTTACGACCCGCCATATATATAGAATAAGAGGTGGTTTATGCCAAAGAAATACATAAGAGTATGCCCGGAATGCAGCAGCACCGACACCCAACCTGACATGTCGGCGGACTCCTACGCCAAAGGACTTCTCAATTCATGGCGCTGTAACAACTGTGGCTACACCGGATTGTTTTTCCCAGAATATACTTCCGAGGATGCAAAAAAGATAAAGGAAAAAAAATAAGAGAAAAAAGCCTTGATTATTTTCTTTTTCTCCATTTGATATAGAGAATCGCACTGATGAAGACTAGTACGACGACAAGACCCACCATGATCAGGGCAAGGGTCATCGGGAATGAGGCGACATTGACAGAAAACACCTCTGATTCTCTGGCGTTCCCCGCATAATCGGTGACGTTGATTTTCATTTCGTAGTACCCGTCTCCCTCTGTTGCATTAAAATCCCATTTAAAGGGAGAGGAATCCAGGGGATCGCCGTAAGTTGTCCAGCTGCTCCAATTCAGCTTATCCTCAGAATAGCGATAGTACAACAAGGCATCCATGATACCGCTGCCATTTTGATCATTGCCTAGTCCTTCAACCGTGAAGTTATCAGCCCAGGTCAATTCGGTAACCACCGCAGGCAGATCAATAGAAACAGACGGTGCTGAGATATCCTTTCGGATGACGATTGCCTGACTATCAGAGGTGACCGACAAGGTGTTGCCCAGCGTGTCATTGATTTTGAAATAAAGGTAGTAGATATCGCCTTCAGCCATCTGATCCCAATAGTCCTCTTGTAAGCTCCAGGAGTTCCCATATGTATCGGTGTCGTAGATGCTTTCATTTACATTGGTTGCAATCGTGGTCCAGAGTGTCTCAAAATTCGGGCGATATTGAATCGTATCGAGACGATAATCATCCTCGAATACCACCGAGAACTGCGGCCGCTCCTTAAACCACAGACTATCACCCCCAGAAAAGCTGGGGAAATCAGGTGCTTTCCAATCATATAAAAACGAGATATCACCTGTAGCTGGGAAGGCTTCAACATTGCTTGCGTTATCAGTGGCAACCGTGCAAAGCTCAAAGAAACCACCGTGTTGGTTTGGATGATTCGTGAAGTTAAAATGCCATATCGGTAAAGATCTTGTTGAGTTTGCAATCAAAATCCAATCCCCGGAAAAGTTATTGATTTGCGAATACCGATAATACAGGTCGACTCGTTTTATGCCGCTTGCATCGACGTTCGGAGTTCCCGTGTCATTCGATGTCGCGTTGATTAAAACAAACGATGAATTATACCTCTTTTTCATCCCCTGGGCCTTGACATGCGATGTCGGCTTCTTCGTGTCTTGTTTAAACGATACTGTTTTTGAGGCAGTATTTCCAGCAAGATCAGTAATGTTGAAGGTTAGGCTACGTAATGAGGTTATGTTATTAAAGTGTGGCAGCATGGAGATATTCATCGTCAGAGTCTGCCAGGCGTTTGTCCCGTTATCTCCAGTACACAACGCAGAAGAGGTGCTTAGCTGGGTGACATTATTAAGGATGTATTCTAGAGCATAGACAGCGGATTTCACGCGTAACCCTGTCCCGTTATCCTTCACTTTAATGGTAAACACCGGGACCACCTCTTGAAGCCATCCTGCAGTGGCAGGGGTAAAACTACTGCTGTTGAGGAACGGTTTTTGAATATCTGAGGTAAGCGTAACATACCACCGGAAAAGCTTCGGATTTAAAGAAAGATTTGAAAGATTTGTTGAAGAAAAATCAGCTTGGAGTCGTACCGTTCTCTCAAGAACCAAACCACCGAGCGTCAAACTAGTTTTATTTTGTAAATCCTTCAGAATATTGCCGTTCTTATCAAGTAGCTTAAACGTAATACTACTCAATGGATAGACCAAGGAGGAATAATCCGCATAAAACGAATCCCACCAGAGGGACTCAGGCAGTCGAATGGGCTCAGAGATGATACGACCCGCGACTTCTTTTGTTGATGTGGTAAACTTTCCTAGACTATACAGAACACCGTTCTCATCAGCGATGAAGACCAAACCATTGGAGATTACGGGGGATCCACGGACCGGAGCTGCGGTCCAAATAGGGAAGGTATCATACGTCCAGGGGCTAACCCCGGTGGTAGCGTTTATTGAATAAATCTTACCTGCGGGAGTACCGATGTAGATATGGTTGTCTGCATACGCAGGAGATGAGAGAAGCACACTTTCAGAGAAAAGTGGTATCGAGTAAATCTTAAAGGTCCATCGTGTTGTCCCGTTCACGGTATGTAGCGCATAGACGGTTCCCTCAGGAGAAGCAACGTACAGCATACCTTCATAGACTGCAGGGGTTGAATCAGCTGCTACGTTTTCAAAGGATGACGCTAGCTCACTTACTGTTGCATTCCACAGTATAGTTCCATCGTTGAGATTCAGGGCAACAATCTTTGTCACCGCTTTTTTATTGACCACTGCTTTACAGGTGATAAAGACGGTATCTTCATAGATGACCGGGGATGCGTGGCCTACGGCACCAATTGCTTTACCCCAGATTTTTTCCCCATTTAGATTCAGAGCAATGACACTATCGTTATCGGTCGAACTACAGGCAACAATGACCTTGTCGTTCGTGACCGCAGGGGTAGAAAAACTCGAGGCAGGTAAGGAATATTCCCATCCTTTGACGCCCGTATCCAAATTTATTGTAAGGAGTTTGTTATTGGTATATCGATTTTTTTCATTCAAGTAAGTCCCATTGTCTCCCCCCCATGTGCATATGAAAATTGTATTACCGGCGACGACTGGAGAAGCATCGTAACAAATCTTCTGACCATAGGAGAAGTCCCATTTCAGGGTGAGATTCTTGGTCAGATAACCATAGATATGGTTTTCATGACCGCCACTGTCTTTTTGACCCGTGGCAACAATCACGAAATCATCGGTCACTGCGGGAGAGTTCACCACATTGTAATCAAACTTTATTTCAGACGTATTTACCTGTGGGTCACCCTCGCTTAATCCTTTAGGGAGGACTACTTTATATTGATGGAGCGATCGTTCATTTGAAAGGATGTAGACGTTTCCATTACCGATGACCGGGTTGCAAAAGCCTCCACCAACGTATTCACCACCAAACCAATAGAGGTTGTTTGTCGCGGCTCCCTTACCGCTTGAGGCTCTCGTGTTTCCAGCATCAAATCCAAACAGAGGCCATTCATCTTGGATTAAAGAAATCGAGATCGTTCCGTTTTCTTTGATTACTTTTTTTCGTTGATCAATTCGATAGTACGTTGAAAAAGAATCTTGCCAATGGGTTTTATTTTGCCAGGTGATCGCCCAGCTGAAAATCCGCGGTGAGGTTGAAGGTGTTGTAGTCGACAGGTTTGCTCGAATTTTCAGTTTATTATACTTCGTACCATAATTTAAATTTGACAGATTGTTTAGATAGACGGGAGCTGTTACAAATCCGTTATGGTTTCCAGGTAACACGGTATCTTCAACCTCGGGATATCCTGATCCGTTGAAATATAAAACCTGATATCGAGCCTCGGCTCCTGCTTGTTGATAATCATCCCAGGTGAGAAGGTCCCAGTAAAAAGTCTTATAATTTGTTGATATATTTTTTGGATCTATTGCATTTGTTGTCTCGGCACTTGCATAATCCAAGGTATAACCTGTTTCAGTCCGAGTTGTAACTCCTATGAAGTCAGTCGATAAGGTACATGTTCTGAATAAAAATGGGAAGTACGCAACGACGGAGATGTCGATGTAGTTCTCTCCATCGACTGCGTATTTTATCGCACCGCCAGTAATAAAGTAATTAAAAGAAGAATCTGATCCGTTAGCTTGTTCATAACTCAAGCGTTGCCATCCTCCAATCGTGAGACGACTGGAATTATAGTAATAAAAATCAATACGAGCATTGGCATTTGTTTTTCCATTCCACGTAACTTTAATGTTGCTGACGGTTTCTACTCCAATGTCTATCTTGAAGCGAAAATGTTGAATGATGTATTTTTGTATGGTCGATGAGGATCGTGCTGCATATTCTTGGTCAATTTTTTTTAATTTGTAAATATCGTTACTGCCGAGTTTGACTTCGCGACTCAGATGGTTTTTCGGAGCGAAAAACTTTGCTATAGGTAAAAAGAAAAATGATTGATATACATAGGCTTCATGATCTTTCTGCGTAAAATTATACGGAATCAGGCTGACCTCCTGATTTAGGACGATTTCACCGGCTTTTACGTCACAGTTCGTGGTAGTTACATTTTCCTTATTGTCAAATGTATCTTCCCATACTCCATCAGTAGGATAGACTGTGGCAGCCATCGTTGTACTGGGAAGGACGAATCCTATCACTAAGAAAATAATAATCCCGAAGGTAATTGACTTACTCATGGAACGCATAGTTTGCATATTTTATCTCCATATATAGATTTTTAATTGTTTATATTACTTTTGCTCGCTTATCTTTTTAAGGAGTAAATAGTAATTTATCATCAGTTATAGTATAATTATGCGAAATGTTTATATATTAGTTTTGGAACTATTTTTTGATTGAGGTCATCCCACTTTGTTATCAACGTCCTCCTTAAAAAGGTTATTATTTAATAACCTAAAAAAAGATGACATATCACTGCAATATTATTTGGATATCCATCACATTTGTCCCGGTCGGACCAGTAAAAAGAGCATCACCTAACCCGTCGAAAAAAACATAGGAGTTGTTTTCCCCTAAAAAACTAGAAATATGGAGATTTTTTTTCAGGGCACGCACTGAAGTAAAACCATCAGCCAATGCACCAGCAGCCTTGCTATTGCCATCGATCCCGTCGGTAGCAAACGAAGCGATAACCATATCGGTTCCAGCAATCTCCTTTACACTGCTAAGAACTAATTCTTGGTTTCGACCGCCCGTACCAACTCCCCTGAGCTTCACGGTTGGCTCCCCACCGGTAATAAACGCAGCAGACCCTTGGGAAAGACTCGTCTTTACCCTGCTGATCAGATATCTGCCAAGAATCCGTGCCTCCCCAGTCATTGACGACGTTATCAGTTTCGCATCATACCCAAGTTCCAAGGCTTTTGTAAGAGCACCTTGACACGCATGTTCGTTATTTGCCACAATGAAATTAAATATCTTGTCAAAGATAGGATCATTTTCCTTTACCGTCTCAGGAATATCCCCCGCAATCCCTTCTTCGATCAAGCTGCGTACCGCTGCTGACACAGCCGACCATAGGTTATATCGAGTAAGGATTTCTTTTGCGTCTGAATATGTCGTTGGGTCAGGTGCTGTTGGACCTGATGCTATCGACGAAATCGGATCAAGGACGACATCAGAAATAATAAGGGAAAGGACAACAGCTTTTGTTTGTTGGGCAAGCTGTCCACCTTTCACCAGCGATAGATGTTTACGGATCGTGTTGATTTCATCAATGGTCGCCCCAGATCGAAGCAACAGATTGACTGTTTCTTGAAGATCAATTAACGGAATACGAGGTTTGCAGAATAACGAGGATCCACCACCAGAGATCACGACAATCACGACATCGTCCTCACCACAGGAACCGAGCAGACCAAGGATCTTATCAGCACCACGAATGCTCTCTATGTTAGGAAGAGGATGCCCCCCGACAATAACCTCTATATAATCATGGGTGATTTTCGCAGAGGGATCATTGGTGATGACCACGCCTTTCGTTACAGTCACAGCATCACAGACTGCTTGCGCCATCCCCACACTTGCCTTCCCAAAACCCACCAGAAAGAGATGATCGAAAGAAGATAGATCAATGGTTTCCGCAGGGAAAACCATCTGGGAACCATGAAACAATTCTTTTACCACACGAGATGGCTCTACGGCAGCTATTGCAGCAGCAAGCATATCAAGGATATCCTTTCGTTTCTGCTGCAGAATCGGGGTGCTCCCATTCAACACCAAATCATCATAATTTTTAAACAACATGCTTCCAAGAGACTCATTTCCCAAAATCAAGTTGTCGCATGAGATTTCTACGCATCTTCCGATCACTGGAAAAACCTTTCATCATCCGCTTCGTCATATTATAATATTTTAATACCTCTTTGACGTCCTTATTCTCCACGCCAGCCCCTTTGGCTATCCGTCTAATCCGCGATGCTTGGATGAGCTCTGGGTTTTCCCGCTCATCATTGGTCATCGAATCCATAATTATCTTGAATCTCTTCAGCTTATTCTGCGTCTCATCCATATCAACATTTTTCAATTTCCCGGACATCCCGCCAGGGAGCATCTCAGCAACCTTCGACAACGGACCCATCCCAGATATCATATTCATCTGCTCATACATATCATTGAGGTTGAACTTGCCAGACATCATTTTTCGCGCGGTCTTTTCCGCATCCTTTCCCTTTAAACTTTCTTCAGCACGCTCCAACAAAGATTTAAGGTCACCCATTCCTAACAGCCGTGAGATGAAACCAGAAGGATCAAATTTCTCAAAATCAGCAGAATGCTCACCAGTTCCCACAAACACGATCGGTGCGCCAACCTCAGATGCTGCACTTAACGCACCACCACCTTTAGCAGTGCCATCAAGCTTCGTGAGAACAATACCGGTGATGCCAATCGCATCGTTGAACGCTTTTGCCTGCGGACCAGCCTGTTGACCCATCGCGGCATCCATCACCAAGAGTTTCTCATCGGGTTTGATTGCCTTAAAAATATCCTTCATCTCAGAAATCAAATCATCCTCCAGCTTATGACGCCCGGAGGTATCAACAATAACCACATCAGCGACTCGCTTGAATTTATCAAGCCCGTCCTTGATCACCTTCACCGCTTTTTTCTCATTCTTATCCCCATAGAATAGTACCTCGACCTGTTCGGAGATCTGCTTTAACTGCTCGTAGGCTGCTGGCCGGTGGACATCACCAGCGATCAACGCAGGCCGTAGTCCTTTCCGCTTGAAATACGTCGCCAGCTTCCCGCAACTAGTGGTTTTCCCCTGACCGTAAAGCCCGACCATCATGATGACCTGCTTTCGGATCGCAAGCTCCCGGGACGCTCCCACAATATGGACCAGCTCATCATAGACGATATGGATAACATGTTCCCGGTTCGTCATCCCTGCAGGTGGTTTTTCCTCCAGTGCACGCTGCTCGATTTTTTTAGAAAGCTCAAGAACAAGTTTGACATTGACATCTGATTGCAACAACGCCCGTTGAATGTCCCGGACGACTTCTTTTACAAGCTGGGCATCGACGTGGACCGCGTTAGCAATCTTTTTGATTGTACGTTTTAACGAATCACCGAGATTATCTAGCACCATAGGAATCTAATTTGTGACATAGGAGAAGACAGATTAAAAGGTATCGTCATTTGGTTTTTCCCAGACCTCTTGCACAAATATATATACAATTACCCTGATTGAGCAGCGGAGGATGACATGAAATGAATACCTTTAAGAAACTTATTGGAATAATAATTGTAAACATCTTTCTTGTTACAAGTTTTAGCGGATGCGTCCAGCAACCAGGACCTGGCAGCAATATCATTATAATCCCTTCAGTGAACACTCTACATTCAGACAACCCGAAATACTCGATGGCATCACACTACTCCTCAGAGGAGATTACAATCAATCCGCACACACCACAATACAGTCTTCCCCTCGACCTTTCAACAATCGTTAATTATGATAGCATCGACAGCGTGTTTACGCTCACGGATCAGCAGAAGGTACTGTTGAGAAGCAACGGATTTTTTGTCAGGGATTTTGGTGCACAGAACGATACGATAGAACCATACAATTACCTAAAAAACCGCAATATCCCTATTTTCGTTACCTCTGATACGCTCCTGCATCTCTATCATATCCTGTTCGATCAAACATTGAAAGGAATCGAAGAGCGAGAATTATTCGATGACATTCTTGCCCTCAGTCTCGCCTTATATGACAAATCAAGACAAGAATACGACACATTTTCAGACCCTGATTTAATGGAAGCAGCCAGACGGAACGTCGGTTTCTTTGGCGTTGCCCTTTCGCTCTTGCAAACACCAATAGATGGATATGATAATTCAGAGAATATCACCACTGTTTCCTTCTCGATTCCTACCTACGTTCAAGACAATGTAACAAAAGAAATCTCTTCTATCGAAGCACACGCGGGATTTGAGGATAGCTCCCTTTTCCACTACAAAGAAGATTACTCCCAATATCAACCACGCGGGCATTATACCCAAACTGAGAAACTCAAACGATACTTCAAAGCCATGATGTGGTACGGACGGATCGCTTTCTTACTGCGCGGCAGCGACATCATCAATGACAACGATGCGAAAATCGCAACCATTCAAGCCTGTCTCATTTCGACTGCGCTTCCCTCAGTGACAACACATGCTGAGTCTGTTGAAAAAATCTGGAACAGAATCTATGTCGTTTCTGCGTTCTTTGTTGGCAGCGCTGATGATCTTATCCCGTTTGAGTACCTCACCACCATCACAGAGGTGTTCGGAACACAGTTCAACACCACTGAATTTACCAATGAGACAAAAATGATGGATCTCCTAGGCAAGTTAGCGCAGTTGCGAAGCCCACAGATCTACGGAGGAACAGGAAACGTCGGCATCCAACCACCGTTCACCAAAGAACAACTCAATGAGGTCCTCGAAAAAACAAAAGGAATGCACCTTCTGGGCCAGCGGTTCATCCCGGATTCCTATATGTTTCAAAACCTGGTCTCACCAACCACTAGTCGGTATACCGGCAGTGGAATACCATTTTCGTATGGGATGGGACAACGGATCATGCCACGAGGTCTTGACATCATGACGCTCCTTGGCTCGACAAGAGCACGGGCGATCCTTGATGCTGAGGGTGATTCCGCCTATGAGTTCTATGACCGGCAGATAGATGCGCTCTCAACAAACTTTTCATCATTGAATGTGACCGAGTGGAATCGCAATCTTTACTGGGGTTGGCTTTACGCCCTTAAACCTCTCCTCGGCACCTTTGATACCCGTTACCCTTCGTTTATGCAATCCGACGCCTGGGCAGATAAAGAACTCCAGACCACGCTTGCTTCATGGACGGAACTGAGACATGATACGATCCTTTATGCAAAACAATCGTACACACCAAGGATCACTTCCGTACCACCGGAGGAGAAATCGGTGGTTGGCTATGTCGAACCTGTCCCTGAGTTCTACCAACGAATCCTTGCTCTCACGATGATGACACGAACAGGTCTTACCAGTCTTAAGGTGTTGAATACAACAGAAACGCTTCGTTTTAACTCCCTAGAAACACTCCTCAGCCGGTTACTCAGCATTTCAACAGATGAGCTCGAAGGAAAGGAATTGAACGACAGTGACTATAGTTTCATACGGGGCTTTGGCGTGGAGCTTGACCGTATCGTCAGTGGTGTGAATACCCAAGGAAAAGAGACCACCATCGTTGCTGACGTCCATACCGATACGAATACCGAACTCGTGCTTGAAGAAGGCGTCGGCTACGTCGACCTGATGATCGTCGCCTACAAAAGCCCAGATGGTCAAATCATTGCTGGAGCAGGCCCGGTGCTCAGCTATTATGAATTCAAACAATCAATGTCGGACCGTTTGACAGATGAACAATGGAAACAGCAGCTAAAGAATGGACAACAACCAGACCGACCTGCATGGATCGATAGCTTTGTCACCGAATAGGACATCAGACGTATAACTGAAAAGTTGAAATCAACCTACCTAAGTCTTTGTCTTCAATAACGACATCAGCACATTTCGCTACACAGGCATCCTCAGGGTTAAACGCGATACCAAGGCCGCACACCTCAAGCATAGGAATGTCAAAACACGAATTTCCAACCGCAGCACATGCTTCCAAGGGGACGCCTAGTTTCTGGGCAAGAACTTTTACGACAGCATCCTTCTGTTTTAACTCGACATGCAAGACTCCCTCGCCGGTGAGACGCCCATCCGATCCTACCTTGACTGCATTTGCAAACACATACTCAATCCCAAGATCATTGGCAACCCGGTCAGCTAACATGTCTAGACCAGCACTGACAATGGCGGTATGTATCTGATGCTCATTCAGAAAGGATATACATTCCTTGGCGCCTTTAATAAACGGTATCGTATTCAGAACACTCTGAATGGTTTCTTTTTTGACATGCTGCCCGTTTTTTTTCCACAACGAGACATCCCGTCTGATGAATTCCAGATAATCGATATCCCCGCGAAGATATGGCATGATGGATCGTTCATTGGTGGTCCCAAAGTGCTCATGGATATAGCGCCAAGAGCTTACTGTATCCAGAAGCACGCCATCCATATCAAAAAAAACCAAGGAAATGGAACTAATCTTTTTTTTCCGCAGTGGAGGCGATGATTTATCTGTTCGGTAACAGGGATAGGTGCAGGTTGTTTTCATCCGGGTCGAGCCATAGACCATCCGCTATAAAAACGTTTATATCCATAAAAAAAACTGCTCAGCAATAATCTTTTTTTCACCTGAAAGTTCCCTATGAAGATAACGGTTAACTTTATGAAAGATCGGTTCTTACCCCCAGGCTATGAAAAACCTTGCAGTCGGCGTCTTCCATGATGACTTGCTCAGTCGAGAGCTAGGGAAAAAAGGAACAGAAAGTGATATCCTGATGTGCAACAAAAAAACCGATGACGAAATCTTTACGTTTCTTTCCCCGGTCGAAGACAAGCTTAGTCCAAAAAGTCAAATCATGTCTGGCATTGATGCTGCTGTTGTTTCTGTCGGCTCGTTTACACCGGAGGTTGGTGAGACCATTCTGATGCTTGATGCATTTGGTATTTCAAAAGGCATCATAGTCGTCCCCCCGTATACGGACATGACCCCGATACAGAAATTACTGAAAGGAACGTCGCTGGCATCATTTCAAATTCAAGAACGAGACCCAGCGGGCATTGTAAATCACCTGCATACCATCACTCCTCAACGAGATCTCAGTTCAGCTCCTGTGGTCATGATTGATCATTCGTTCAGCGTAAAAGGAGTAGGTGAAGTCATCCTTGGGTTTGTGAAAAAAGGAATCCTACATAAACATGACACCCTCCAGCTTTTCCCAGCAAACAAAGAAATCATCGTCCGTTCGATTCAGATGCAAGATGCAGATTTCGATGAAGCAGAGGCAGGCTCCCGGGTTGGTCTTGCTATCAAAGGAGCGACCGCAGAGGAAATGAAACGAGGATCCATTCTATGCAAGACAGATAGTGCGACGTTACGCTCGACCATCACCTTATCATTTACAAAAAACCGTTTTTACTCCGAGGAAATCCGGCAAGGACTTTTTCATGTGACTGCTGGGATGCAGACGGCCCCTGCTAACATTACGAAAATCAACAACGGGTCTCTCACCGTAGAGTCTGAGAAAGCGTTGGTGTACATGCAGGATACGCGAATGCTGCTGATGAATCTTAATGCAAAGAAGCTGCATGTCATGGGTCACGGAACACCATTACAATCCCCATAGGAGTTTGATTTTGGGATTCCTTTACCAGAAGAATACATTTATTAAGTATAATAGATACTATATAGCCTGGGGAAATTCTATGAACAGACTTTGGATGAATTTTGGAAAGAAATCACTTGTACTGATGATTGTATGGTTTGGTTTTATCCTCACGCCAACAATGACCGTTGGGATAACCAAAGGCCAGGAGAATCGAATTAGTTATGCCAACAATAGCCCTCTAAAAAATAGCGGACCATCTATCTACGATCTTCTCATCATCGCGCCACGACAATATGCCGAGGCGTTACAGCCACTTATTGTTCATAAGGAAGCGGTGAATGTTCGAACACATCTGGTCACCCTGGATCAGATATATCAGCAGATGTACTGGCAGGGAAGGGACGGACCTGAAAAAATAAAATATTTCATTAAAACTGCTAAGGAAGAATGGGGGATTACCTACGTCATGCTGGTAGGAGATTTCCAAAAGATCCCGGTGCGGTATGTGTACAACGCTGATAACAACTCGTTCTGGGATGAACCTTGTTTCATCTCTGAGCTGTACTATGCGGACCTGTATGATAAAAACGGGAACTTCTCAAGCTGGGATATCAGCAATAACGGGATATATGGAGAATGGTACGGAGATGTCGCGAAAGATCCTGACATCGACCTGTACCCTGATGTGTACGTCGGACGGCTTGCATGCATCAACGAAGCAGAGGTAAAAACCATGGTGAAGAAAATCATCACCTATGAGACGACCGCGTATGGACAGGACTGGTTCCATCGGTTTGTAGTCATCGCTGGTGACACCTATCCTGCGTCTGAGAATCCGAACTGGACCGGTAACGAAGGAGAAGTAAATACCCTTAATGCGATCGAGAACATGTCAGGATTCGAACCCACGAAGCTGTGGACCTCAGACCTTTCGTTCACAGGACCGAAAGTCGTCATCCGTGCAATAAATAAAGGTTGCGGTTTTTTGTTATTCGAAGGGCACGCCAACGCGTTCTCATGGAGCACCCATCCGACGAATGATTCAGGCACCTGGATCGACGGACTGAACACGGTTACCATGGATCTTCTGAGGAACAAGCAGATGCTCCCGGTGTGCGTCGTCGGCGGCTGTCACAATAACGAATTCGACGTCACCCCAAGGAATATTCTCAAAGGGCTGAAAGAAGAAGGATTACATTATTTCAAGAGTGGGGGGGTACCGTTCGGCTCGTTTTGGAAATACACCTGGATACGGGAATGCTGGGGATGGAAGCTTGCCAGGATCAGCCAAGGAGGATCGATTGCAACCATTGGATGCACCGGCCTGGGGATGTCTAAAGAAGATAAACAATCCTTCAGTGGCGCAGGGGATTACCTTGAGCCGACATTCTTCCATGAATACGGGGTCAATGGCACCACGATCCTTGGGAAGGCATGGGGAAACACCATTACCGATTATCTGCAACACTACCCAGTTGACTGGCAGACACCCGCGGCAAAAGATTCCGCTATCGATGCCAAAACCGTACAACAATGGGCTCTCTTCGGAGACCCAAGCCTCAAGATCGGCGGATATTCACCGTCTGAAATGAATGGCGCGACAAGGTAAACATTTATTAAGCCTTCAATATATTTATAAAAGGGGATATAAATGAAAATAGCAGTATCTAGAACATTGATGACGGCTGGCGTAGTCTTTCTTTTCTTTGTACCAGCTGTCGGGCCGATCACTCTTGGAACCATGAACGATGCCCAACCTTCGCTCTTTATCAGAGAGCCGGGTCAGTCCAACGTCAATATCTACTCACTGCTCATCATCACTCCAGCGGTTTTTAAAGAAGCACTCCAACCCCTTGTGGTTCATAAAAAATCAATAGGTCTCAGTACCAGACTTGTCACGCTTCGCGAGGTCTATCACCAGATGTACTGGCATGGTCGCGACAATGCAGAGAAAGTCAAATACTTCATAAAAACAGCGATGGAAGAATGGGGAGTGCGCTATGTCTTGCTCGTTGGGGGAAGAAGCAGCCAGTTCCAACCGACCTGGTACTGCCCGGTACGATACGTCAGCATGGTCGATGACTGGGATGCTGAATATCTGAGTGATCTGTATTTCGCTGATATTTATGACTCATCAGGAAATTTTTCCAGCTGGGATAGTGACAACGACGGCATCTACGGGGAATGGTACCCAGGGCAAACAGCCCAGGACATAAACATCGATCTAACCCCTGATGTTGCAGTTGGCCGTCTCCCCTGTCGTAGTGAAGAAGAAGTCGAAACCATGGTCCGGAAGATCATCACCTATGAGACGACTGCGTTTGATCAACCATGGTTTGCAACTATGCTTGTTGCCGCCGGTGATACCTACCCGCAGACCCAAAATGCGAATTGGACTGGACCTGAAGGTGAATATTACGGCAACCGTGCTATAGAAAACATGAGCGGATTTACCGCGACCCGACTTTATACCTCTGATCAAACCTTTACCGATAAAAAAGATGTGATCAGAGAATTCCGCGCTGGATGGGGGTTTGTGTACCTTGTCGGTCATGGCAGTCCGAAGCAATGGGGAAACAATGCACTGAACGGTACAGCGTTTGTTCAAGGACCGAACAGCAATGATATGTGGCGTTTTCGAAACAAGAACAAACTGCCGGTCTGCGTCGTCAGCGGTTGTCATAACAGTCAGTTCGACGTCTGCCTGAGACGCGCGTTCAACGCGTCCACTCGCTGGAAACAAGAAGGTATCCCAGAATGCTGGAGTGAACGAATACTTCGCGAACCGACCGGTGGTTCGATCGCAGCACTCGGGTGCACCGGGCTCGGATACACAAAAGAAGACAAGATCTCCTTTAAAGGCGGCATCAATGAACTTGAGGGAGCATTCTTCCATGCGTACGGACAGGATCATGTTACAGTTCTTGGAGATACCTGGGCTGCAGCCATCACATGGTACAGACAGACGTATCCGGTCGCATGGAATTCATCTGGATTGGGCGACTCATGGATCGATGTAAAGGTCATACAGTCTTGGGCACTGCTCGGGGATCCCAGCCTTCAAATCGGTGGTTATCCAGAGTAATTTGTCGCGTATTCTCCTAGGCGAAAGGAATAGTTTTAAAAAGGGTGCTCTCCTTACCTTTTGCCATGTCCTTACCGCTAGATGTCTTAGAAAAAGCAGTGAACCAAAAACTTCTCCTTCTGTTAAAGGATGGAAGACACATCGAAGGCAAGCTTTTAGGATATGATGAATACATGAACCTGGTGCTCGATGAAGTCGAAGAAACCAAGGACGAAACCAAGCGCCGACTCGGGAGAATTATCCTGAGAGGCAGCAATGTTGTCAGTATTGCCTTTATATAATCGAAAAGCATATATAGGGGTTATTACTATTTATTAAGTGGAAGGAATTGGGCTGGTAGTTGTTATTTTGTTAGAGTGCATCCCATCCCCTCCTAGTGAGGCCAGCCGTCCTTCCCTTTTATTCTTCTTGTAACAAAGTTTTTGTATATCGTATTCTTTGTGCAAACACGAGATAATGACACGAGACGTGAAGGTCCAACGAGGCAGCACACTTCGATGCAAAGGATGGAAACAAGAAGCGATCCTACGTATGCTGGAAAACAACCTTGAGAACGCAGAAATCCCAGAGAAATTGATCATCTACGGCGGTACAGGAAAGGCAGCGAGGAACTGGAAATGTTACGATGCGATCGTTTCGGCACTCACAAATTTAGGTCATGATGAAACCCTGCTGATCCAATCAGGAAAACCTGTCGCAATCTTTCAGACATGGTCAACCGCACCACGCGTACTTATCGCAAACTCAAATCTTGTTCCTCATTGGAGCACCTGGGAAAAATTCAGACAGCTCGAACAACTCGGACTGACGATGTACGGACAGATGACCGCGGGATCCTGGTGCTACATTGGGACTCAGGGGATAATCCAAGGAACCTATGAGACGTTTGCTGCATGTGCACGAAAACATTTCAAAAGCGATCTTCGCGGAAAAATCGTTCTCACCGGTGGTCTGGGCGGCATGGGTGGAGCTCAACCACTCGCTGTGACCATGAACCATGGGGTGTGCCTAGCTGTTGAATGCGACGAAAAACGGATCGACCGGCGAATCAATGCAGGATTTTGTGATAAAAAAGAAACAGACATTGACAAAGCAGTCGACCTTGTGACCCAAGCAAGAGATGAAAAAACACCACTTTCAGTGGGTGTTCTTGGCAACTGTGCCTCCATCATGCCGGAGCTTGTCAAAGATGGATTCAGACCAGATGTGGTCACCGATCAAACCTCAGCGCACGATGAACTAAACGGATATGTTCCCGCTGATTATTACGGACGCTCCCTGAAACAAGCCAATGAGTTACGAACGAAGAACCCAAAGAAATACATCCAGCAATCCATGGAAAGCATGAAACAGCATTGTAAAGCGTTGCTTGATTTTCAGAAAAAAGGATCTATTGTTTTTGATTATGGAAATAACCTCCGTGGCCAAGCTTTAAAGGCAGGGTTAAAGAACGCGTTTGAATACCCCGGTTTTGTCCCCGCGTACATCCGCCCGATGTTCTGCGTCGGTCGCGGACCATTCCGCTGGCTAGCACTCACTGGGAACCCAGAGGACATTTTAAAAACAGATAAAGCAGCGTTGAAGATGTTCCCGGAAGATATTGTCCTGACTAACTGGATTTCCCTTGCCGAGAAACACCTGCCCTGGGAAGGACTGCCTGCCCGCGTCTGCTGGCTGGGGTATGGAGAGCGTGCTCAATTTGCCCTGATCATCAATAAAATGGTGCGAGAAAAAGAAATCGGTCCGATAGCAATCACCAGGGATCATCTTGACAGCGGGAGCGTCGCATCCCCGTACCGAGAAACAGAATCAATGCGGGATAAAAGCGATGCCATCGCAGACTGGCCGCTCCTCAACGCGCTCTTGAACTGTGCAGCTGGAGCTGACAGTGTACAGATACATAACGGTGGTGGCGTCGGCATCGGTCTTTCCACCCATGCAGGTATGGTCGTTGTCTGCGATGGAACAAAAGAAACCGATGAGCGAATCAAGCGGGTTTTTACGACAGACCCCGGGATAGGTGTCGCACGACATGCGGATGCAGGATATAAAGAATCAATTGACCTTGTAAAAAAAACCGATATCCGTATTCCTATGATAAAAAAATAAAGAAAAAAATTATAAATATAAACCTAATAATCAACCTAAGTTGCCGACGACTGCTTCGACCTCACGCAGGATCTCACAGGATTTTACCAGCTCCTTCATCCGCGTATGATCAGGATACAATGGTCGATCCTCGTCTAAGAACTTCACGTATTTTCTGATGATTTCTTTTGCCTTGGTGACTCCCTTTCCGAATTTGTAGTCACGGAAATCAAGAGCCTGGGCGGCAGCCATGAACTCGATACCAAGGATACCGTACGCGTTATCAAGGATCTGGAAATTCTTTATCGCGGTGTTCATCCCCATGGAGACGAAATCCTCCTGATCCGCAGCAGCAGGAATCGATTGGACAGACGCGGGGGCGGAAAGGATCCGTTGTTCCACTATGAGTGTATCTGCCGTGTACTGACTTAGCATCAACCCAGAGAACATCCCAGCACCTTTCGTCAAAAACGCGGGAAGCCCAACACTCAAAGCTGGATTATTCATCCGGTTCATCCGTCGTTCAGACATGACCGAAACCATCGTTATGGCGATACCCGCCATATCCATCGGCAATGAAACCGGAGTGCCTTGGAAGTTCGCCCCTGAGAGCTGCAGGTTTTCATCTGGGAAGAATATCGGGTTATCCCCAACTCCGTTCAGTTCGATTTCTACCTGAGATCGAGCATACGCAAGCGCATCATGAGCGCTACCGATCACTTGCGGGGTCGAGCGCATCGAATAAGCGTCCTGAATTTTACATTTCATCTTCCCTTCAATAAGATCGCCACCTTCTACCAGCTTTAGGATTGCCTTCGCGCTCTGTACTGCACCAGCAAACCCGCGGGCCTCAGGGATCTTCACATTATAAGGCTTCATATTCGCCTTCAAAGCCTCAAGAGACATCGCCGCAGCAATCTCAGCTTGTTTCAGCCAATTATTCGCATCATACAGGAACAATGCACTCATAGCGGTTAGAAGATTTGAACCGTTAATGATCGCCAGACCATCACGTGCTTGCAACCCGGGGATTGGAATTCCTGCTTTCTTCAGAGCATCCCGCCCATCAAGCAGCACACCCTGATAATATGCTTTCCCTTCTCCCATCATAAGCAGTGCTATTTGCGCCATAGGAGCAAGATCACCACAAGCTCCGACCGATCCTTTCTGGCACACAAACGGTGTGACGCCTTTATTTAACATTTCAACAAGAGTCTGTGTGATCTCAGGACGACATCCGGAGTTCCCATGAGCATGCACGTTCACCCGCGCCACCATCGCACCCCGGACATACTCAAGAGGTGCGGGCTCCCCAATCCCTGCAGCGTGATTATAAATAAGATATTTCTGGAATTCTTTCATCTGAGCATCATTCAGAACCATTTCGGAGAACTCCCCAATACCGGTATTCACCCCGTACATGATCTCATGGGCTTTGATCTTGTCCTCAAGCATCGCACGACATCGGGTAATCCGCGTCAGTGCATCAGGATGAAGTTTTATACTCTCATTTTGCCTTGAGACCTTTACAAGTTTTTCAATGCTTAATCCAGATCCGGTAATTACAACGGTCATCGAATTGCCTCCTTTTCCCTGAAAAGGCTGTACGGGTATAAAATAAGTAGGTATTAAGTTTCTCGCTAATTCTTCCTAAGAAACCCACTATTTAAATGATAAAAAAAGGAAAAAAGTAGGTACCTATGGAGCGATGACGACCTCAAGGACAAAGGGGCCGAGTAGAAAACCGGTTGCTTGTTTTGTGACCTGATCAGCATTTGATGCATCTGCAGCCACCGTGATGAGAATCTTCCCTAATCTAAAGACCATAGCTTTTGACTGCATGGAACCCTGAGCGTTCAGGACCGTTTGCTCACTGGTCGATTGGACATTGATCAAATTGAACAGACCACCGGTAATCAAAATCGTCGCTTTGACATCGCTTGCATTCGCATCACCGATGTTGTTGATCTGCGCAGTGACTCCAAGACCACCAGAGATACTACTGATCTCAAGAACCGGTCGTTGTTGCACTGGTTGCTGCGCCATCTGAGCTAATGTCGCTAAAATGAGCCGTGAGAATCGAGTCGAATAGGTGATATTCATTCGATCGATGGTGTCATTGGCCGAATGATAGTAATCGTTGAAATGATACTCATGATAAAACACGGCATCATACCCATATTCCCAGAAATAGTAATGATCACTCCCCCAGGTTTCTCCCTGAGGAAACAGTTGGATACCTATATAATCAGAATATATCACACTAATGTCCTGGGTGAAGCTGACAATCCATTCAGAGGCAGGATTTTCAAATATCTTCCCCACTATCCCATCTGAGCCTGTCGCGGTAAATCCAATCATATCTGCATTTAAAACCGCGACAATAGATTCGTTGCTGTTATAGGCATCCTGAACATAATGATAACTGCCGATCAACCCTTGTTCTTCTCCAGAGAAGGCAACAAATCGTACCGTATGATCAAAATCGTAATTCCTCATAATCTCAGCTGCGGCAAGAACCGCGGCGACACCAGAACCGTCATCGTCTGCACCAGGTCCAGCGGCGACAGAATCGTAATGACCACAGATGATGAAAATATTCGTGGTATCATTCCCATATAACGTTGCCTCAACATTACTGCCTGATACCGTAGCATCGGTATAGTTATGGTAGCGAACCACTAGACCCATGTTCTGAAACGTATCAAAGATGTAATGGGCTGCCTGATCACAGGATGGAGTCCCTGTTTCCCGAGGCCCGAAGCTGGTAAGATTCTCTAAATACCCAAGGATGAGCGGTTCATTTAACTGTTGAAGCAATTCGATGATATTGACATCGGCGGTGTTAGGAGCCATCGGATGACTCGGAGATGATCGGTGAGCGACCTGTACATTAACAAGGTCGTCCCTACTTTCTACAAAGGCAGGATGATGAGGCGTCCCATTTGATGAAATGTTCGACGTCCCTGCAAGCGTATAACCTGGTATCGTCAAAAGACCAGTAATAATAAAAACAACAATTGCCTTCATAATAACATTCCTTCTAGATGTGATTGACCTCATTTTAATATCCCCAATATATTCTTATCAACTACTTGTATATATTTCGTTGCGCTATATATATATTTTTGTACATAGCAATAAATGCCAAGAAGAAGGCCTATCTGAGATAAGAAAGCATCTGAAAGAGGTATGACGCCTAGGTCAACGGACCTTGTTTCCACAGATCATCACGCATCGATCGCCCGGTTTTTTTCTCCCATTCCTTAATGGGAACCGAATGCTCCTCTCGGATTTTATCCCCATATCCCAAGCCGTTATAGGAACAGAACGGGATAATGCCCTCCTCTGTTGTATAATGGATACAACACCGCTCAAGCCGATGAAGATTCAGGTTAAACGTATCCATGAACCACATGGATCCAACAAACAGGGATTTATAATGGAATCCTCGCAGAGAATCATAACTCCCACCGACCGCAGCATCGATCAAGATTTTTTTAAGGTCAAAATCCTTTGGTGCTTTTTCCTTATCGACAAATTTATCAACGTTCTTAAGAAATGCAGCGGCAACCCGGACCTTTTTCAAAGGACCTTTTATCTTCGTCTGCTCGTTGATAAACGCCATGAACTTCTCAACATCGATAAACCTGGTGATCGGTAATGGTTTTCCATCCTCATAGAAAATATAAGTAGCCCCGCCACATCCAGGATGAGCGGTAAACTCGACTTGCTTTTCACCTTTCAACGACTCAATTAACTCGGAGATAGGAAAAACAAAGGGAACAGGATAGAAATCATCCCGGGAGATCTGACCGTTGAACTCTTTTTCAATGACTTCCATCATACTGACATAATCGACACGCTGTTTCTCCCGTTTTTCATCCTTGAGCTTCGTTATCCGCCCACAGAACGAAACAGGCTGGAAATTCACGCCACGGACGATGTCGATATTATCGAGGGCAAATTGTATTATCTTGCCAGTCTCATGAAGATTCTTTCCACCGATGAGCACCGGGACGAGAACCGCTCGTAAATTAGCTTTTCTGAAGTTGGCAATCGTCTGCGTCAGCTGGTCAATCCACGGGTTCGTCTCTCTGGTGACCCCATCAAAACTCATATACACCGTGTTGACCTTGGATTCCTTCAGCTTCTTACAATACTCTACGCTTTCTGCAAGTTTAATGCCGTTGGAATTCAGTTGAATATGGGAAAAACCCGCTTCCCGCGCCATCCGAATAATTTCAAAGAGATCCTCACGGATCGTCGGCTCACCCCCTGTTATTTGAATGGCTTTGGAGCCCAAGGGTCGTTCGTTGCGTGCCTGCTGCAGCATTTTTTTAATCTCATCTAAAGAAGGCTCATAGATATATCCTGATGCCCCGGCGTTCATAAAACAATATCCGCACCGAAGGTTACATCGGTTGGTGATCAACAGATTCGTCAGCACACTCTGCGACCGATGCTCGGGATACAACATCGGGCCATCAAACAACGTTGTTTTCACATCAGGGATCGGATCCCCACGTTTTTCAAATTTCATCCACCGTTTGTACAAATTAACGTCACCGAAGTAAATATCTTTAAATTCACCATGTTCGCTGCATTTTTTAGAAATCCAGACTTTTCCGTCTTCCTCGATGATTTTTGCATCAATTTTATGGATTTTTCCTTCTTGGAAGCACGCTGGGCATACCGAGGATGTCGTTTCTAATTCATTCATAGCTGTCAACCTTCTCCAGAATTGAAAAGGACTATATGGCTTTTTCTTTATAGCTTTAACTATGTCATCAGCCTTTTCTGACAGAAAAATGGGATGGGATGGGGCAGGCCAGATAGAAAAGATGGTGTTCGGCCTGCGCCATATTAGTGTTCAGAGACAGACCAGTGCCGTTCGTCTATAAAAGACTACGCTGTCAAAATATCATTTTGACAAAATAACAGGATGAGGATTCCTTCGAGAAGAATCATTTGGTTTTATAAGGCCCTGAACCATACCATCAGATGATCAATAATGGTGATAGTCGCTCCTTCGATTCTCTCCGCAGATTTCACAAAACTAGGTGATGAAATCAGGGCTGTTACCGATGCAGGAGCAGAGTGGCTCCACATCGATGTCATGGACGGTCATTTCGTCCCTAATATCACGATAGGACCAATCGTCGTAGAAAATATCAGAAAAAAAACATCGTTATTTCTTGATTGCCATCTCATGATAGAGCATCCTGAGAAATACGTTGATGCGTTTGTCAAGGCAGGAGCTGATCTGATCACGATCCATCAGGAGACTGCACCAGACTCGCTCCCCATCATCAAACATATCAAGGAATCAGGATGTAAAGCAGGTATCTCCATCAATCCAGAGACACCCTTTGAAACAATACGTAATATCATCCCAGAGGTCGATTTAGTGCTGATTATGTCTGTACATCCTGGATTTTCTGGGCAAAAATTTATCCCGGAGGTCATACCAAAGCTCAAGGAAGCTGCCGAGATGATTAAAAAGACAAAAAAACAGATCTACCTTCAGATTGACGGTGGTATCAACGATCAGAATGCCGATCTTGTTAAAAAAAACGGGGCTGATGTGCTGGTCGCCGCCAGTTTTATTTTCAAAGGAAAAGATTATAGTAAGGCGATCAAACAGTTAAAAGAAGCCTAGTTTTTTGTTATATACCAGAAATCAGATCTCTAAGGACCTCTTCTTTATTTTTTGCTTTCACGACACCACTGGCAAGAAGCACCCCGTCAGCACCAAGTTCAATAGCCTTTGTAACATCTTTACCGTTTTTCACTCCAGCACCGCAGAGGATCTTGACGGTTTTATTGAGGCTACGTACAGCATTTACGGTCGAGCTCACAATACCAGGATCTGCGGATGTCACTGAGATATCACCACCAATAAGCTCAGGAGGTTCCACCGCGATCATTGATGGTGAAAAGGTCGATACTGCTTTTGAGGTTGCGACATTATTGGTACAAACCAGAGTATCGAGTCCAAGTTCCTTTGCCCGTCTTATACAGGTATCGATATCAGCAAGAATAAGACGGTGCTCGCTATGATTAATAAGTGTACCGACTGCACCAGCAGATTTCACTGCCTCGGGGAGCGTCCATCCTGTGCTGCTCCCTGGTTTTATAGGATCAATATGCTGGGCATAAATTGGAAGGCCTTGCTCTTTTGCACAATGAAAGATATCGCAGGCTTGCACCGCTATTGCCATGCTCACGTCGGTTTCTTTTGAGAGCTTTTCCATCAAACTGGCGAGCTCAAATGCGTTCATTCCGGTTGCTTCTGTGTAGGTCTTTACATTTAAAACAATCGCTGGAGTCTTCAACATATGAGGTCCCTCACCTAACTACTCAACGCAGTAATAGGATAGGAAATTAAATAAGCTTTCTTTAAAAGAACATGACCAATCAATATCTTTCTTTTCAACCAAAGATGAAAAAAGGTTTTAATGGATAGTACACAACGGGAGATCACTTTATTTTGTCACCACAATCGTCAGGACATCTTGATCCTTAAGCACATGTTCAAGGCCGACCTTCTGACCAGAATGCTTCGCAGAAGGACCCCACACGGAGGCATATCGAAAATTCCTGTGAATATCACGATGGATTTGTCGACATGCATCGGCGATGGTCTGACCTTCTTTCAAAATCATCGGTTGTTCATAATCGGCTTTCTTTCCAACCGGTTTCAGATAGATACGAATCAATCGCAGATGTAAAAAAATCTGCTCTCTCAAATGGTCCAAGTTCTGCTTATTTCTCGCAGAAATCGCACACACATCCCATCGTTTCTGGTGCAATCTACTGATAGCGTTTTTTAGTACATCAGGCAAAACAAGATCGGTCTTATTGATGACCACCAGAGCAGAAATATACACACGGTTTTGCGCAAAAGCATCAATGAGTTGATCCTCGGTCAAGTCATCCCGTAGTGTGATATCCGCATTGATCACAAACTCTGATGCTATGGACTTAATAAGAAGCTCATTGAGATGAGTCAAGGGGACGGTCGAATTTACAATGATTCCACCATACGCTTTTTTACTGATGACAATATCAGGTTTCTTCTGATTTATTCGCACTCCTGCTATCTCAAGCTCCTTTTCAATTAAATCAATCTGTTGAAGATTAAACGCATCGATCATTAAAAGGAGTAGATCCACACTTCTCACCGCAGAAATAACCTCTCTGCCCCGTCCCCTTCCTTTGGAGGCTCCAACGATAAGACCAGGTAAATCAAGGATCTGAATCTCTGCTCCTTTGTACTTCATCATACCTGGAATCGTTTCTAATGTCGTAAAATCATATTCACCCACTTTACTGTCTGCGGCAGTGAGCTGATTGAGAAGCGTACTCTTTCCAACACTGGGGAACCCGACAATACCAACAGTCACATCACCGGTTTTTTTGACAGAAAAACCCTTACCTTTTCCCCCCGCGCTTTTTCGCTTCTCTCCGACTTCACGCAACCGAGCCATCTTTGCCTTAAGCCTGCCGATATGATGTTCTGTTGCTTTATTTTTCTGAGTTTTGAAAATCTCATCTTCAATTGCTTTAATCTGTTTTTCTATTGAAGTATTATCCATATATGTACGGACTCTGAATGCACAGGAAGCATATAAAAAACACGTCTTTAAGAAATACACTATCTATGGACAATCAACGTTCCGGTTTTCCCCTGGAGCGCTTCCCACCCTTGTTCAATATTGGAGATGATGACCCGTTCTCCACCAAATTCCATGAAACGCAGAGCAGCAAGAATCTTTGGTCCCATGCTCCCTGGAGGAAATTCCCCGGCAACGTAATATTCTCGCAACTGGCTGTATGTCACTTTATCCAACGGCTGCTGTAATGGTGTCCCATAATGAAGGTAGACTTTTTCGACATCAGTTAGAATGAGCAACACCTGTGCATCGATTGCCTCAGCGAGTCGCTCAGCTGCGAGATCCTTATCAACCACTGCTTCCAAACCATCAAGACCCCAGCCTTCTTTTTCGATGACAGGCATGCCACCACCACCAGATGCGATGACAATGATGCCATCATCCAACATTTTTCTGATGATTTCCCCTTCCACGATTCGCATCGGATCGGGAGAAGGAACGACCATTCGCCATCCACGAGGCAAGCGGGTCATATGATAGCCTTCTTTTAACATCTTAAACGATTCATCTTCTGTATAATACGGTCCGATAGGTTTGGTCGGATTTAAAAGAGAGGGATCCTTGGGATCGACAATGACCTGGGTGATCAGCGCGATAACAGCTTTACCGATATGCTCTCGTTTTAACGCATTCGAGAGACATTGCTGGACCATGTACCCTATCAACCCTTCACTTTCAGCTACGCAAATACCCAGCGGCATCTCAGGAGTGATGTCCTTTGCGGTTTGATTCTGAAGAACAAGTGCTCCCACCTGCGGACCGTTCCCATGGGTAATGACGACATCCCAGTCGACTTTCACCATCTGGACGATCGATCGGCAGCTCTCCCGCGTGTTTGCGAATTGTTCATAGATGGTACCTTTCTGCCCTTTTTTTATTAAAGCATTACCACCAAGTGCAATCACAGCGCGTTTCTTCATGACAGGGTGTTTAGAATAGATTCTTGGTATAAAAATCAGATGGTGCAAGGACATATAAATGCCATACGATTTCTCCAATAGAAACATATGTACGAAGATGAACGAGAGCGGTTAATCATCAATCTTTTGCAGAATGGTTATATCAAAACAGAACCGGTCAAACAAGCGTTTCTGACAGTTCCTCGAGAAGCATTCATACCAGATTTTTTAAAGACTTATTCTTATGTCGACACACCTTTGGACATAGGACAAGGCCAGACCATCTCAGCACCACATATGGTTGCGATTATGTGCGAGGCATTGGATATTAAAAAAGGTCAAAAAATCTTGGAGGTTGGCACAGGATCTGGGTATCATGCTGCAATTGTTGCACAGCTTGTTGGAGAGACGGGAAAGGTGTACACTATTGAACGATTTGAGTCACTTGCAAAAAAAGGCAAAGAAAATCTTAAACAGATCGGGTGCACAAACGTAATCGTGGAAGTAGGTGATGGGTCCTGTGGACTTCCGTCGTATCAACCGTATGACCGAATCTATGTCACCTGTGCTGCACCCTGTATGCCTCAGCCATTGATTGATCAACTTCATGATCCTGGAAAATTGCTTGTCCCCATTGGGGACATGTACTGTGAATTAACCCTCCTTGAAAAGGAAAAAGGAAAGACAGCAGTGCACCATCTCGGAGGATGCGTGTTTGTACCACTTGTCGGAAAATACGGGCACTAAATCAGAGTTTATATCCGATATCGCGTAACAATTTCTTTCTCCAAGTAATATCATCTTTATTCTCTATACCTTTCGGGATGTATCCATCGATGACCCCGAGGATTCCCCGGCCAATTTCCCCGCCTTGTCTTGCTTCCGCAACCACAACCTTTGTAGGATTGGCAGAAGCACAGAAAATCGAACAAACCTCAGGAACATTTTTTATCGTATTCAACACATTCAGTGGATAACAGTCCTTCATGAAAATGATAAAGGTATGACCAGCACCGATATTCACCATGTTTTTCTCTGCAAGTTTCTTAAGAGTGCTGTCGTTTCCTTCGCTACGGACTTTACACGCACCACTCGCCTCGCAAAAGGCAATTCCAAACTTTCCGGCGGGGGTCGTATTCATCATCGCTTCGTACAGGTCTTCAACAGATTTGATGAAATGGGTCTGCCCTAAAATGAAATTCAGATCATCGGTCTTTTCGATTTCCATAATCTTGAGTTTTAATTCATCCATACACAACTCCCCTGATTTAATAAAAAAAAGAATAGAACGACAGTATTTAAGCATATAACAGAACAAAATCTTTCGAAATAATACCTGTCAAACCAAATTTCATAAGATAGTAATTACTATTATTCATCATTTAGTTTTTGTTAATTATCTATTATCGGAGCGCATCGATACACATTGCAATATAAGTAATTTATTTCAATTAACATAAAAAGAAATATGCTGTGTCGCAATCAACTGGGGATTACGAATCAGACAAGAATCCTGGGATTTACCTACCGAAAGGTATTTACGGTTAACACGTCAAGAGTCTCTCAGAAATGAGTAATTACAACCTTGCGTTCTTAAGTAAATCTTCTGAATCATACCATGGGAATTCGGTATCTTTAATTTCCGCCCAGTATTTGTTTGAGTATGATGAACTGCAACTGGTAATACAATACATACTGTCGTGTCGCCCTATCGATTAAACGACCGTTTGCATCGTAGGCAGTCACCGAGGTCTCATACAAACCACTGGTTAATGAAAAGGATCCATCGAAAGAATTTCCAGTAAGGTTATTAGAGGTCACATTCCATTGTTCATCAACGAAAAACCGGTTCTTCATCTCAAAGATTACTTTGCGGACTGATTCCGATCCTGTTGCACCAACGGTCATTCCACCAGTGCTAATGATAAGGGCCATATTTTGTAGGTCAAGTGCATAGATATAGCCATAGGTTTTGTCAAATATAAAGAATTTCAAGTAAAGATAGCCTGGTTTGCAGTTAGTGAACTGAATTTGCGATGCAATAGTAATATGATAGATCGAAGACCAGCCACTTTGCTTCCCATAAGGATCTTTCGCTCTTACGGTTATGTTGTAACTTCCATTCTCTGCCCATTGGTGGGTCGTTTCCGTATGTTCACCAAACGCATAAGGCCCGAGCCAATCACTTATATTCCCATCACCCCAGTTCCACTGATAGTACACTTGATCTCCTTCAGGATCAGGAGCGACTGTTTCGAACTTCAAGTCGACACCTCGCCCGGCATTCGTAGGTCCATCAAGGACCACTGGTTCGAATGGTGGCGAATCAGCTGCAGTTATGAAACTCCAGATTGGGCCAGGAGTAGATTCTTGTAGGCTGTTATGAGCGACAATCTGCCAAAAGTAGGTGGTATTTAACAGAAGCTGACTCGGTCTATACATAGTTTCTGTTTGATTTGCAACGACAAGGGGTGGTGGACTTTCTGATCCTAAACGGACATCGTAAGTAAGATTTGTTTCACCACCGGTCCATTGTAACTCTATAAAAATGGTGACTCCGCTTGAACCGGATGAAGGAACCGGCTGACTGGGTTCTGCAGGAGCATCCGCAGAAGCATAGGGCATGCCTATGGTTGAGAAAGTGGTCATCAGCATTCCTACACAAATAATATATTGTATAAATTTTTTGTTCATATGATCCCTCTTTATTTTCCTTTTACCTCATATACCTTTTTACTCTATTTTATTCTTCAATGCTACCAAAGATGTGTTTATATTTGAATATTTTTGAGCAATACTATCATTTATCATATGAAATTGGGAGATGAATGATAAATGAATCAGTTACGAATCCGATGGATGTCCCTTAGGCGTAGAAGATGACTCTGAGCAGGAGCAGTGGCGTATCTACCAATGCGAATGAAGAAGACCGTAGAGAGAGTATATTTATCCACTAATGTTCCATTAATATCATAAGCTGTGACATTGAGTTCGTACACCCCGCGAGAGACGTTCATAGTGCAGGAGAAACCATCAGAGCCATTATCATCGATAACTACCATATCTTCAACAGCCATTTGATTCATCGCTTTAAATGTGACTGACTTGACTACATCAGTTGTATACGCTTGTAAATTAAGTTCATGGCTAGTCCATATAATAACGACCCCGAGACGATCAAGGAAATTAGAGTAGATATAGGATTTATTGAAGGAAAAAAGTTTTATATATATATACCCAAGTTGTACACTAGAAAAGTTCACTTGTTCTGCGATTACCATAGGATGTATTACAGACCAGTTACTTTCACCGCCTCCAATATCCTTTGCTTTTACGCGTAAACTATAGTTACCATCGCTAGCCCATGTGTAGGACTTTGTCATATGTTGGCTGGAATTAAAAGGACCGAACCATTCAGTAACGTTCCCATCGCCCCAATCCCATTTATAATAAATTTGGTCTCCCTCAGGATCGGTCGCGTTAACAGTAAAGTTAAAGGTGATGCCGTTTCCTCCAGCTGATGGTCCATGGACCTGTAGGTTTCCAGGTGGAAAGTCTGGGTGGTTGAGTATGGAGAACGAACTATTTGATGTATCTGACCCGACGTTAAGAGCTTCGTCAGTGGCACTCACACGAATAAGATACAGATTACCATCGGGAACGATTATTGTATTCCATACATAAATACCGGTATTATCTTGCTGAGAAGCGATCTGATTCCAACTGCTTCCATCATCCGCACTATACTCAATAAGAATGGTGCCATTCAGATCCATGGTAAAATTATCATATGCAACCCATTGAATGGGGATTTCTCCAGACACCACTTCCCCGCCATTCGGATAGATAACCAGCACCTGTGGCGGAACCGTATCAATATTGTCAATAGAGAACGCATTATCAGATGTATCTGACCCGATGTTAAGGAACTCATCAGTTGCACTAATCCGAATGAAGTAGCCAGAACCATCAGGGACGACGGTTGTATTCCACGTGTAAAGCCCCGTATTATTCAACTGAGAAGCGATCTGATACCAACTGCTTCCATTATCAGCACTATACTCAATAAGGATTGTGCCACTAAGGTCAATGGTAGAAATATCAGAAGCAGACCATTGAATGGTGAGCTCTCCAGTTGCTACTTCCCCGCCATTCGGAGAGATAACTGTTACCGCCGGCGGAATGGTGTCAATATATCCAGAGGGGTACACCCAGGGATGAAAGTCCGTATTGTTACCAGATGCGTTCACAACATAAGGTGTCTCCCAGGTCCCTGTTATCGTATTGATCAAAGCAGCAGGATAAATTATTCGATAATTATCCCAGTAGTTTCCCGTAGTTCCATTATCCCATGCATTAGATGACGAATTGAGATAGGTAGAGACATGAATCGTATTATTCAGGAAATTGTTATGATAGAATTGATTGTTACTGCTATTAGATAGCTGTATTGCTCTGTTGTTATTTAGGAAATTACAATTATTAACCAGTAGATGCTGATAGTTAGATGTAACAATACCAGAATCGGTGAACTGTGTAATTGTACAATATGACACTGTTGAATTTGCACCATCTTGTGCAACTATACCCACTAGTGCATTTCGTAAGGTCAGATTCGAAATGGTAATCATCTGATACCCGTTAATACGGACAATCCCACTATTATTGAGCCCTCCATCAAGGACGGTTGTGACTTGGTTCTCTCCGATCAAATTCAGGTTTTTATTTGGCAAAATCGAGGTGTTCAAATAAATCCCTTCATGGATAAAAATCGTACCGTTTGGAGCAAGAACTGCAAGGGCATCGTTGATATATCGCAGTGGATAGTCAACCGATCCATCCCAAGGACCGGCTTGATTATTCACATCGACGTGGATGTAACTGAGATAGTTTTCGAACACAAGCATAAAATAGGTATTCGTTTGGACACTGTTATTAGATGAGTCTATTGCCCAGATATAAAACGCGTAGGTCCCAGCTAGAGAAACATTATCGACTTCAAAGTAATACTGGCTGCCGCCTATATTCACCATTGATTCATTAATAGGGGTGAAACCAACAGGTCCAGTGATGATAATTCTGACATCTGCGACACTTACGTTATCGGTTACATTACATGATTGGTGGAGGTAAAAACCTGGATCTGTCCGAACACCGGCATGGGGTCCATAGGATATCGATGTGATAACCGGTGGTTCGGTATCATCTGCAATAACCATTGATATTGGTGTCAATAATGCAATAGAAATACCTATAATCAACGCAATCTTTATCATTTTTCGCATAGGAGTTCCCCCATAACGCAATATATGTACATGTGTCTCATTACTAATAAAACTTTCTATATATTTTTTCCGATAAATAGATGTCCCAAACCCTGTAAAACAGGTCGAATTTAAACAAATCCTTCCTGAAGCGAGATCATATCAAATTCTCGATGGTTTTCCAAGAGGAAAATAAGATACATACAAAATTATGGTTTTATAGTCAAAAAAGTGGTTGTCCCTTGAGGAACCACCAGCACGCTTGCCTTGTTCCCAGCTATTTCAAAGGCTTTTGCTAATGCGCAATCAGGGGTTTTTTCTTTATTAAACCTAAAAAGACCTTCAACATCCGGCGTGCTCATCTTGGAAACAAAAATAACAGGATGGTTTTCTACTGCCATTCGATGATAATACGCTTTATGTGCACCAATAATAAAATTTTTATTCAAAGCGTTTTGAATTTCATCAGATGATTTGTATTTTTTTAACCAATCGACATACAACTGGCTCCCATGCCCGTCAGGGCATTCAGCGACGAGTATGATGACACCGTGGGGTTTTACAATTTGACATGCGGTATGAAGTGCTTTCATCGCCTGATATAAATTGAGGTCATGCGGATGTCCGTTTGCCGCAGTAATCACGATATCCGGTGATTCTGCAATCTCTATTTTATACATGGTGTCAACGAGTTTCACCCCTGCATCCATGACTAATTCGGGAGCTCCAGCCCAAGCACCGACGATCCGATGATGCGAATTTTGTACCACGCTGAGAACAAAGTCACAACCTGTCAGATGCATCGCCTCATTCATTTCCTGATGAATCGGATTTTCTTTCAACACACCCATGCGTGAATATTTCTCAAACAGCAAACTATGGTTTCGCTGAATCGTACTTTTCGAAGAAATCCCTGGGAGAATGCTTTTGCGTGTTCCACCATACCCGGCGAAATAATGATATTCAATGTCTCCAAGAAGGATCTTGAAATCAGCTTCTACGTATTGCCTGAGGATTTCGATTTCGTTGCCTCGTGTGGTTTTCCCAACATTCACATGCTGTGCATGGACCGCGTCATTCGAAATAACCATGTAATTGCGATAGATTTTATCCCCGACGAGCTCTTTGATAACATCATCTGATGGTGGATTATGAGTACCTGTCGCGACAATAATGCAGATATCATGATCATCCACTCCAGCGTCTTTTAGTTCCTGCAGGACTGGCGGTAACAACATTTTTGTCGGGCATGGCCGCGTATAATCATCAATTACAATGGCAATAGTCTTCCCAGGGCCCACCATGGCAGAGAGCGGTTCTGTTCCTAAAGGAGCTTGCAATGCTTCAGTAATCATGAGCTCGGGCTGCTTGGGTTGGATAACCTCTTTTGGAAAAACAACATCAAGAAGATTCTTATCAGGGACATTTAGATTCAATGTTCCTTTTCCGTATGGGAGCTCAATGCGCATTTTTTCTATCCGCTCAAGCCTTTGCTTTTTTCGAATAGCTCTTCGTCCATCGTACCCGCCGCGGGATACGACCCAATTTCAACAAGTTTTTCTGGCACTTCATTTTACAAAAAAACAGAGCAGTACCGTCCTTTTTTACAAATAATTTTCCAGTCCCAGGTTCGATATCTGTTCCACAGAATGAACAAGTCCTTTTCTCGACCATGTTTGTTCCCCTCTTATCGCGGCCCACCAAGCTTCTTTGCTTCTCGTTGGGTTTCACTTAACATCAGAATGTCGCCTAATCGAACCGGCCCCATCACGTTACGGGTGATAATCTTTCCTTTATCCCTTCCGTCCAAGACGCGAACTTTCACCTGAGAGGCTTCTCCAGCCATCCCTGTTCGTTCGATGACTTCGACGACTTCACATGGGGTTCCTTCGATAACCATACTCTTAACCCTGCTTCTTTTCTGTTTCTAGTTTTTTAATGATGTTTTCAACAAGATCTTTTTCTCGCCCAGGGTTCACAATCGCAATAGCACTGGTCGGAATACCCAGGCCTGCAGCATTCCCAAGTTCTTCTTTGCTAGGGACATAGGTATAAGGAACGTTTTTTTCTTCACACAGAATCGGCATATGAGCAAGAATTTCCTCAGGCGTGACATCCTCGGCCATGATCACTATCTTTGCTTGGCCGCGTTCGACATACTTTGTCGCCTCATTCGCGCCTTTTCCTAGCTTTCCACCATCTCGAGCCTTTTCTATCAATTCATAGGCTAAATCTTGCAGTTCTTTTGATGCTTGAAATCGTACGTACATCGGCATGTTATTTTAGCCTCCTTTCAGAGCTTTCATCGATTCCATTCCTTAGGAAATGGTAAGGTGGGAATAGAGCCCCCATATAAAAACCTTTTTCACAGACCGGGTAATGGGACACGTTCAACTTCCAGTCTATCTGCGGTCGGGTACTCTTCGACGATGTAACATCGATAGCCTTGTTTTGATAGAATTGGAGCGATTTTCTCCAGCAACCATGCTGCAAGTTCGATTCGCTTCTTTTCAGAATCAAGGTACAGCAGATGCGAGGGAACCTTGTAGGTTTTTTTTAACAAAGAGCAGAGAGGCTGCAGCGAAACACCTGAAGGATAAATAGCGCCCTTTACCAAAGTTCCTTCTTTGGTGACCACATCAAAGGGCTTTGCGACCTGTTTTGCGCGTCGTATGATTCTATTCTTAAGTTGAATGCCATCCTTAAATGAAACAGAACAATAATGGACACCGATATCAAAATCTTTTTTCTGAACCATACTTACTATCTTTCGAGCAGTCTCTTCACTTCCTAGTACTGCCGCTGAAATATCGTTTTTCACTAGATATCCTCTGGCATTAAATGCCATAGCATTTCGCTCAGAAAATTCCAATTCGTTCAGATTGATCCATTGAATCCCTTGTTCATTGGCCCATGAAATCAACGTAAGGATTTCTTTTTCCATTTTTGGAATAACCGGAATTTCGATTGCGACATCGACTGTGGTTCCTACCATGGTCTTTATCGCCTGTCTAATGGAACTTTTATCCATTGCTTTCCAAGTGCTTACCATGGGGTGAAAACGTACCTCATCCAGACCAGATGAAACTAAATCAGTGAGCTGATCTGCATTTTTCAGCGCAGAAGTATACAGATGAATATGGAATTTTTCCCCGAAGGTCTGCTTAAGAAGCGTAATGTAGGTTTGGGCTCGCTGCCACACCACAAGAGGATCACCGCCGGTGATTCCAGCACCAGAGGCTTTGATGCACTCTGCCTCACATATGAGTGTCTCGATATCCTGTTCATTTTTTAGTTCCCATTCATCAGCAAAAATCCTATCGGTGCCACCTTTCTTAAAACTCAGCGGGCAGTAAAAACACTTCGTCGAACATACTCCAGTGATAAGTATGACCATTTTGGACCCTTTTGCACACATTCGACAAGCAGGGGAGAGCGGAGTGATGTATTCGCTGTCGTTGAGCCAGGGTGTGATGGTTTTCATAAACAATTCCGGTGATACTATCCTGCAATGAAAAGATTCATCCCCTTTAAAAAACCATTGTTTTTCAAAGAGGGACTCATTTATTCTTTTTGTTTGAATAATTTCTTATTGGCGATTGCGACATAGGTCGTATCGATTTCAAAGCCGATATAGTTCACACCAAGTTTTTGACAGGCAAGAGCGGTCGACCCAGTGCCCATGAAAGGGTCAAGGACAAGAGTGTTTTTTTTATACCCATGGAGTTTAATGCACATCTCAGGGAGTTTTTCAGGGAATACCGCTGGGTGCACCCGGGCGATCTGTACCGTTTCGTAAGGGATAAACCAAGTGTTTCCTCGTCCCCGAAGGTCACCTGATGCTTTTTTCCAGCGACCGACATTGGTTTTATCCTGGTACTTCACACCGATGGCAAGATGATCCAAAGCAACGTCCCCAGTTTTTGTGAAATGAAAGATGTACTCATGACAGTTGCTCAGATAGCGTGGGCTGTTGACCGGTTGGTAGTGTCCAACAGCGATATCATCAGAGATTGCTTTGTAGTGACCGACATCAGCTTTGGGAATAGCTATAGATTTGATCCAATGAATCGTGTTTTGTAGCATATAGTGCTTATGGAACCGGTCCGCCAGATCTAATGCAACCCACGGATCAGATGGCTTTCCACCGACATTGAGGAAAAACGATCCGTTTTCATTCAACACAGATTTACATGCTTTTGCGATTTGTTCCATCCAATCCAGATATTCGTTTCGTGGTCGCACATCGTTATACGAACGATATGGTTTCCCGATGTTATACGGCGGAGAGGTGACAATAACATCGACGGATCCTGAATCAATCTGAGGGAGACCATGGAGACAATCCATACAATGGATTCTATTTATTTCTAGCATCGGAGATCCTCATGAATATTTCTTGAATTTTTCTCTGTAGTATAATATGTATATCCATAAAAAATTTATAATAGGTACTGTTTCCAATGTCCCAATGACCCAACAACAGATAAAAAAAGAAATCGAAGTACATCATATCAGATGGATCCAGGTTCATTTCACCGATCTCATGGGAGGTCTACGGGTCTTTCATGTCCCTGCAGACCGATTCATAAAAGATGACGTCATAAGCAACGGCTCACGTTTTGACGGCTCCTCGGTCGGATTCCGCAAAGTAGAACGCTCTGACATGATCGCGGTCCCTGACCCTGATACGTTCCTTGTGCTGCCTCATCTTGAAGGAGAGGCGCTCATCCGGGCAAATCTCTGCGATGTGGACTATAACCAGTATCGTGCAGGACCACGATATATCCTCCAGAGAGCCGTAGATTCCGCAATGAGCCAAGGATACGATAGCATCATGATTTCACCGGAAGTCGAATTTTATGTCTTCAACCATAACGAGGATAAATTCACGGAAATTAAGGCAAACCAAGGTTACTTCATTGCCCCACCGCTCGACAACGCAAAAGAATATCGGAAAAAACTTTCAGACGTACTGATGGACTGTGGATATCAGGTCAAATACCATCATCACGAGTCAGGGAAATCACAACATGAAATTGAGATAACAGACCTTAATGCATTACCAGCGGCTGATTTCTGCTGCTTCTTCAAATACGTCGCACGAGACATCGCAACAACCTATAATTTCGACATCACCTTCATGCCAAAACCGTTCTCCAACGAAGCTGGAAGTGGCATGCACGCTCATATCGCGTTGCATAACAAAGGAAAGAACATGTTTGCTGATGATAACGATCCTTTTGGGTTGAATCAAACCGCGCGGTATTTCATCGGTGGAATCCTTGATCACTCCCGAGGGATCGCCGCTATCGCCAACCCTACCCTGAACTCTTATAAGCGATTGATCCCCCATTACGAAGCGCCTATCTATCTGGCCTGGGCGCCTCATAACCGCAGCAGCCTCATACGAATTCCTTCAAAGAAGAATGTTGACGTCGAAGTACGAAACGCGGATCCTGCGGCAAACCCGTACCTGCTCTTCGCAGCATTAATCCATGCTGGTCTTGATGGTATTAAAAAGAAAATCAACTATGAACCGATCACGAAAAACATCTATAAGATGACCGATGAAGAAATCAAACAAAACAACATCAAACGACTCCCGACAAATCTCATGGAAGCATTAGAAGAATTCAAACAAGATACTGTGCTAATGGATGCGATTGGTCGGGATGGTGCTGAGCTGTTCATTGATACAAAAACACAGGAATGGCATCATTACATGGGAGAGATCACCGATCAGGATTACAAATATTATTTCCATTGTTAACCGCTATTATAATTAGGTTAATTGTACAAGGAGGAAAAAACAATGATAGAAAAAGATGAACATTTGATAACATACTGTGACTTGTATTGTGGAGATTGTTTTGGGCATAAAGGGACCATTGCTGATTTAGCCAGAGACCTGCGAAAAACTTGATTTCTTAACACCATCTCACGGTGATGCTCATATCAAGAATCTACGTAAAGTTAAAAAGAAAGGGACGAAAGAATTTATCAATGGAGAAAGACAGTGGTATTCGCCTGTTAAAAAACCTTAGAAAAGTGGGTTCGGCAGGATTCATCGATCGTTCTATAGTAGAATCATCCAAGACAACCTTAATTTTGGTATCTTTTGGTTTCTTCTAAATTTTTCCAATTTCAGCAAGAAGTGCGGCAATCTTTTTCCCTTTAGTCGTAAGCCAGATGTACCTTCGTCCACTAACTTTTTCTTCGCCTTCTTCTTTGATAAGACTAGTTTCTCGTAAAATCTTTATTCTTTTACTGACCGTATTAGTATCTTTCGTGTCTAATATTTCTAAAAGCTCGGAAAGAAAGAGTCTGTCTTTGTCTTGTAAAGCCACCAGGATCTCTATGGATTGTGATTTTTCAAGAACATCAAATATCTCACTCATTACAAAGTGCTAATAGCAAATCTATGTATAAAATTAACGTTTCAATTATTCATTCCTGGAGATATACGAATAATTAATAATCTGATACAATAATCATCTTGTCAGATATAACTGTTTACGAGAATAAATTAATCACTAGTCTCAAAAAACCGTTTGCATCCGATATCATCTTTGGTTAATGAAATTTCTTCAAACTTCGAATATTATATCACAGATTATTTTCCCAACATCATTCCTATAATTTCTCTGTAAAAAATCGTCAATTCAAACACATAGTCATTTCATTATGTTCCGGGACAATTAAATATTTCCTCTAGAGTTAATATTATTGTGAGTAAGTTATATCCTATATCAAGCCACAAAGCAAAAAACAGTATAAAAATTCCTATTGCCCCGAAAATTGCGCAGATAACCGGGAATTGCCAAGCAGTAATTCCTAAGCTACACTGACAATCACAATTCGAATTTGATAATTGTGTTATTTCTCTATTAAGAGTGTTATCTTTGTTAATGGTATTAGTTATTTCCTTTTGCAGCCCTTTATTATTTACTTGATATTTTTCAATTATAGAATTTACCTTTGATTCATTAAGAATTCTAGAAAGGATTACACCAACATTATACGCGTAATTGAGAAATTTTTTTGTTAAAATATGCGGAGTGAATATAGAGAATTTCATACCAGGTACAAAAAACCTATCGATACTACCTCTCATCTCAGATTTTAGTACTACTCCCCTAATCTCGTTATTGTTCGCTATATCTAAAATTGTTTGAAATAATAACTCTTTTTGATTAAATTTTTCTTCGCTTATAATATCGGTGCTTGGTATCTGGTTTATTTTTTGCAATGAATTTGCCAATATAGGTGTATTCACTACGAGGAAAATTGAGAGCATGGCCCATAGGATTATTTGTTTCCTTTTCATCTTTAATTCCTTCCTTTTTCTCCATCTTTTGTTAATCAAATATTTTTATCATATCTCACATTATATTATAAATAAAAGATATATATCAACGTTTCTAATGTCCAAATGCATACACACCACCCCAATAGGCACCAAATATTATTCGAGGGTTGTTTCTCGCATTGTCCAATAGGATTGTATATTGACCACCGGCATAATCACAGTTCCATTGGGAAATAACTCTATTCATCCAGATCAATGAATTCTGATGAACTAAATCAATACAGATAACATAACATGCAATTAAAGGATAATTTGCAGAAACAATCATCTTAGGATTTGTCTCATCACAAATTTGCATCACTGATATTGGTCTGTACCCTGACCCCATAAGTTTTTCTATAGAAATATTTTCCATTATATCTCCATTATTCAGGCTTAGACGTGTTAAATTTCTATGATACGTGTCCTCAAACCAAATACTGTCACCTCTTGGGTCCGCGGTCATTGTAAACCATGTCATATGAGAAAGGGATACATTCCATTTTTCAGAACAAGTATCTCCCAAATCATTTACAGCACAAGCTCCCACATCAATTGTTGGTGTCCAAATTGATTGATAAATATCAAAATAGATAACATTGTTAATAAATGTTGGACTTGCTTGACTTTTTCCCGTATATGGATAATACCAAATGGGCGTGAATATATTTCCGCTTTTTTCAATATCTATTGCAAAGAGTCGGGATTTCTCATTGGATTTTTCTCCTAATATATATACCCTATTGCCATTTACACATGCTGAATTCGATGTGGAAAAAACATCTGTACTCATTACTGTATAACCATCTTCAAGACTATAACCACTTAAAAAATCGCCATTGTCGCTATTAAATACATAGATATTTCCATTTCTAATCGGTAATATTATCACTCCATTTTCCGTAATGGCAGGACTAAATATAACTCCTGGGCTTCCTGGAATTTCAGTCGACCATAAACATTCACCATCTTCATTATAATAAGGATCAACCATTATTATTTTATAACTATCGCAGATGATTACCTTATTATCTATAGAAACCATTGGTGTGGATGATGTTGTTGACCAATGTAATAAGTCTTCTGATTTCCAGACTCGATTCCCATTATAATCATAAACGATAAGGTTGTTTTCACCCCCTGGATATAAAAATGGACATGCAACAATCTCTCCATTTCCAGCAATGCCATTCCCCCAATTTTGAGATTTCTCACTGTTTAAATCTTTTCTTATCCATGCCGTCATATTAAAATCCTCTAAATAGGAATTTGTTATGCGACCTGAACCATAAGTCATTGTACCGTCTGTTATCAGACCAACATCATCCCATACGATCCCATCGCTTGGAATCCCCAGAATAGGATATTCACCGTACTGCTGAAATTTGATATACACGTCACCAGAGAGAGAAACATAGTTCCCAATATTGATGGGACCATACTCAGCCCATATCGGAACCGAACTCAGATATTGCCATAATCTTACCCAATTATAATTATCAGTACTCACCGCTATTCCATCTGCATTAGAATGACCTGTAAAGGAACTCGGCATTAAATCCAAATCATCAAAGTACTCCTTAGTCCAGAAATCTAAATTAAGATAGGAGGCGCCACTATTCATTTTTACATGCACAATAATCTCGTTAAGATTGTAATACCCGCTATCTTTTACATCCATCCTCCAGCAATTATCTCCGTTACTAGGGATTTGCTCCAGGATTTCCATACGTTCGTTCCTCCCATGATCCGTTGAACTACGATAAGTCGACCATTCATCACCTAATGATACGGGTACAGGCATGTTAATAAAATCAGTTAAATGTGGATCACTGTGAACCATCGCTCCCCCCCATGCAGGAAGAATAAATTCTGGGTCAATATTTAGTATACCATCTGATTCAAGGTAGATATCATCCCATAGAATTCCATCGGCAGGTATCTGGTAATTGTCGTATTGCTGAAACTTGATATACACATCCCCTGAAATAGAAATCACACTTCCGATATCTGGGATTTGTAGAGGACCATATTCAGTCCAATACGGTATGGAACT
>DQIQ01000048.1 GCA_003942085.1 Thermoplasmata archaeon
TATCGTGAATCGTATAGGTCATCGGAGCACCTACACGCGCTCGTTTCTCCCGCTGATCGCTATCGAACGCTCTCCATTCTGGACCATGGTCGATGAAATCTTGATCAATAACAAGTCCGCAATCCGCACAGACAAGCTCTGCGCGGGCATAATCCTTACTTAAATGTGTACTATTGCATTCAGGGCATTGGATGATTTCTTCAATGCTCTGTCTCTTTTCTTTTTTCTTCTTGGATTGCATTTGTACCATTGACCTACGCCCCCGTAAATATTTTATACTTTTCGATATGCTTTTAAGGGGAATGATTAAACTTATATATATACTTTTCTATGAAGTACCCTTGGTCAAACATCCTTAAAATCGGAGTGATGCTAAGGGAGAACCGGCCAAATTACCAAACATAATGTTCTTATAATTATCCATGACGGAAATTATTTAAAATTTATTACATCAAAGGCTTTGCACCTAAATTACCTTTAATTATCGAATAAAAGTGCAGATAGGATAGATTAAAATAAAAAATAAAGTCACAAAATGAAGTAACTTATGTTATTGTGCGAATTGATGACAAAAAAGAAAAAAGGAGAAAGGACTCTTCCCTTCGATCTTCCTATTTTTTCTTCTGTTTACTACACTGTTTTAATGAAGATTAGAAGTACTGTTGCGTTCTGTGATTTTGTGGCTGTGTCTGCAGTGACATTGATGATAGTTTTCCCGAAACCAAGGATTAACTTCGAGTAAATTGTTACTGAGCCGTTTGGTGCGATAGTAGGAATGGTTCCTGTGGATTCTTTTCCAAGGACGATGAGACCACCAGTTAGTTGGATCTTCCAGTCGACGTTGGTTGCTTCTGCTCCACCTGTGTTCTTGATCACTGCTTTTAGTTTGAGCAATCCGCCGGTAATATTTCCAATCTCGATCACTGGCGCAGTAGTGATGATAATAGTATGTGCATCTGACACTCCACTCACAGCACCATATTCATCCTTTGCTTCCGCCGTAATATCGTAAGACCCTGGAGTGCTCCAAGCATACGATCCAATTGCGGTATTGCCAGAGGCAAACGGTCCAAGCCATCCAGAATCATGCCCATTGCCCCAGTTGAACAGATAGTAGATATCATCTCCATCAGGATCGGTGGTAACAGCGTTGAAGGTGTACATCTCATTGATGACCCCGGAATCTGGTCCAGTGAGCACGGGTGTTGCTGGAGGATTACTTAGAGAGCCAGCTTCAGCAAGTTCTGCGAGAGTTGCAAAAATAAGTTTCATGTTTTTTACTGCATACGATGCATTGATATGGGCTATTGTGTCCTGGGCCGTATGGTAGTACGGTGTTTCTGTGTATTCAAAATAAAACACCGAGTCGTACCCCTCATCCCAGAAAGAATTATGGTCACTCCCCCACATAAATCCATAGTGAATCAGGGTTAGGCCGATATAGCCCGAGTATTCTGTGTTGATGTTGTTGGTATACGTGTACAACCACTCTGATGCAGTATTTTCGATCACGTCGAGATTGTTCCCATCATTGGTGGTGATCGCATAACTGATCATATCACAGTTCAATACACCGATGATGTTCCATCCTTGACTTGCTGCTTCTGCAGCATAGACCGCACTTCCAAGAAGACCTTGTTCTTCCCCAGAAAATGCTACGAACTTGATGGTATGGTTGAATGAATACTGGCTCATGATTGACGCTGCGATTAACACCGCGGCTGTCCCTGAAGTGTCATCGTCAGCTCCAACACCAGCTGATACGGTATCGTAATGGGCACAGATGATATAGATGTCATCGCTTGTTGTATCGGTACCATTCAATGTTGCTTCTACATTATTGGAGTTATATCCTCCATTGCTCCATGGTGCGTAACGCGCTGCAAGTCCCATGCTTTGAAATTGATCGTGGATGTAACTTGCTGCTGCGATACAGGAAGCACTCCCTGTCGGTCGTGGCCCGTTTGCAGTCAGATTTTGTTCATAGCTTAAAAAAATGGATTCATCTACCTGCTCGATGATGCTGACTACGATGTCATCCATGGTCGCTGCTGTTTTTTCAGGATACCCACGCACGATTGATGCATCTACTATTGTGTCTAATGATGGCATTAGCGCATACGCTGGACCTGGTGGTTGATTCTGTTGTTGGGTGACATTTAAATTCTTCGTTTCCCCTGTTTGAATCTGGAGACCAACAACAGGAAAAACAGTCATGATCATCAATATACATATGACAAGACAAATGATTTTGTTCTTCTTCATTTTGGTTTACCCCCAATATATTATATCTGTTATAGTATTTAAATTTTCACAGCAAAAGAAATGAAAACTTGGTTCTCATTCTGTAAAAACATAATCAATGCGGAAAGGTTTGGAGAGTCCGGTCTGGGGGAAAAGGTAGACGAGAAAATTCGTAGAAAAACACCCGAGGAATTTCTATTTTTTCTACTATTTGCTCCTCAAAAGAATCATCACAAATAAACGTTTTCTTTCTAATGGTTTTGCATTTCAAAAAAAATGAAATGATTAGTTAGGGGTAACCACCTAGTCGCAAACTCGGGTCTCCGATGAGTGCCCAGTTGGTGATGACAAACGCCTCGACTTGGTTTATTTCCTCTTCTGTAATGAACTTCTGGATCGCTCTGCTGTGCGCTTGCCCAAGGTTTGTCGAACCATTCCCTATCTCGTAGAAGAAGTTCGACTCAAGCTCTCCGCTGAGACTGACCGGGTTGTCTTCGTATCCCATACCATAGCCAGTGCAACCAGTCGATGCAATCGCACCTCCAGGGTATTTTACGACCAGACCCCAACTGAAACAGACCGGGATTGGGATACCGTAACAGAAGTACTGGGTGCCAGCTTTGTCAAGCAATGTCTTGAGAAGGGACACATTGTACATCCCATTATGGCAGCCGCCGACAACGACGACAGGGAGTTTTTCTCGATTTGATAATTTCAGAAAGTTGTAAAGGTTGATCCCACCGCACCAGTCGCTCGGATAGGTTCCATCGTACCATATCGTATCCCAGACCAGGGGGTTTCCGTGTCCTTCGAAGTCAACAAAACCTGCTCCTTGGGATATGGCTTTTTGGATATCTTTTGCTATGGGGACAAACCCGCTGGTGTTCCTGTTCGTCGAATACACTGACACCAGGTTCAGATCAGGGATCGCGTTCTTCGTATTGTTAAACGCAAGGTCGCAGAGATACTCGCCATCAGGTTTGCCTTCGTAATAATCAAAGGTCTTCCCACCCACGCCAACAAAGTTCTTGTACCATGGCTTTGCATCAGGACCGCTGCTTTCATAGGTGATGATCTTCTTTACGATATTTTCTACTTCTTTTTTATTTGTCACCGGTAATCGTCCGACGGACACCTCAGGATACAGATCAAAGGTATCTTTTGCGGCACCAGGCGCATCCCAGGCGGCATAGACGCCGTCACCGTTGGAATCCCAGCTGTCAAAAACACCGGTCGCATTGTACAAACAGCCATAGTAGAGATCAGAGAGGCATCCTTCATCGTCATCTTGTGGGATACTGACGTATCGTACGGGGACCCACCATGCTTTCCACCCTGCGGATCGCGTATCTTTATCTTTCGCAAGAACATGGGATTTCAGACCACCGACGAGGAGTGCGTATTTAATTCCCCAGGTGTCGTACGCGTATTTGATAAAATACTTCAGTTGTTCTGGAGGGTCTGCTCCGGTATACTCGTTCAGAATATCTTCGACTGCTTTGAACGTCGTATTCATACCTTTCGTGTTCTTAAAATCAATGAGCGGTTGCAGCCTTGATTCAAACGATCTTGGGGCGATTATGACCATGTCATAGGTATGAAGGGTCTGTGATGCTACCAAGGGTGCCTCGTAGGTCACTGCTACATCAAAAGAAGTCACATAATTGACTATGTTGTTTGCCGGGGAATACCGGACCGGGTAACAGACGATTTTTACAAAAACAGCTTTGTTTCCGTTTCCATCACAACCTGCGCCGATGTCATATCTAAACCAGTTGTTCGGATAGAACGCCGAGCTGTTGTACACCGATTGATCATTACTGCTTGTTTTTATTTGGTTCATTTTTGACAGGGGAGCGATACGGGCGGACATGACTTTTTTAAAAAGAGTAATAGTGCCGATGTCCTTTGGGATGCATGTCACTTTTATGTTCTTTGATCCAAAGGGCAACTGATAGGTTTTTATAGAGATGGGCAGCACCGGTTTATTCGGTTCCATGAGTTGAGCGGTCAAGCCCTTTATCTCTATGGTGACAGATTCTTGTCGTTCCAGGATCACTGGTCTTGAGGAAAACTGCAACGATGTTGCATTGCTTTTCGCAATCATTGTTGTTTCCTGAGAGTTGCCAGGTGCAACTGCTGCTGCTCCGAACCCGCCAAAGACCAGGAGACCTAATATGAAAATTGTTATGATTTTCTTCATAATATTCCTCGAGTGTTTTTTGTGTGCATCCTTTTTATATCGTTTTTATGAAATCCTTTATTAATATTATATAGTATAAATAAAACTATATAAATATTATGTAATTTTCCCTCTCGGAGTCATACAAGAGAACGACAGGAAGAATCGATTATTTTTTCCGATGTTCAGAAAATATTATGTATCAGTTATCAACTCCCCAGACATAATAGAAACAGAGGAGACATGCAAAAACTCTGGGAATACCTCTTCAACGAAGATACAGGGCATGGAGTTGCACTGACCACACTTTTCTACAACGCACCCTATAAAAAAACCTACGACTTCGTGAAACACTCAGAATGGTGGACCGCAGAGCAGACACAAAGCTACCAATGGCAACAACTGACACATCTGCTCCAGCATGCCTACGAGCACGTGCCGTACTATAAAAAACTCTTCAAAACAAAAGGCATTACACCAAACGATATCCGATCGCTTCAAGACTTTCAACAATTACCGGTCCTTACCAAAGAAGCAGTACAAGAACACGCAAATGAACTGAAAGCGACCAATTACCCGGCGCATTCCTTTCAGGAGACCAACACCGGTGGATCTACTGGTTTTTCTCTCAGATTCCCTGTTGAAAAAGGGGTATGGTACGCAAAGCATCTCGCTTACATCACGATACTTCTAGAACGTGGCGGATGCCACGCGATGGATAAATCGGTCCAGATCATCGGAAGGGAAAAACCCTGGGAAAACCGACTACTCCCACGAACCCTTGTGCTTTCCTCGTATAGCATGACCGATCAGAACCTCCCGATATACCTACAAAAAATCAAACGACTTCAACCGCACTATTTCATCGGATACCCCTCTGCAATAACCCTGCTTGCGACTTACATGAAGCATCATTCGATTGAGCTGAAAGGCTTGAAATCAATTTTTTGCTACGGTGAAACCCTCTACGAGTGGCAACGCGAATTCCTTGAGGCATTTCTCCATTGCAGGGTGCATGGTCAATACGGGCACCGAGAGCAATGCGTCCTGGCCGGGACTTGCGAAAAAAGCAATTTCTATCACATCTTCCCGGATTACGGCTTTGTCGAACTGATCGACAGAGAAGGACAGCCGGTAACAAAAGACGGTGAATCAGGAGAGATTGTCGCCACAGGTTTTCACACCGGGATTTTTCCGTTCATCCGCTACAAAACAGGAGACATCGCAACCTATTCAACGCACCAGTGTGCCTGCGGGCGACACTACCCGCTCTTCAGATCAGTCGAAGGGAGGGTGCAGGATTTCATGATATCGAAAACCAGCCGACCGGTGCCGTTGATGGGGGTGCTGCAGCTCATTTCAAAATCATCCCCGAACATGAAAGAATACCAGCTGTATCAAGACAGGGAAGGAGAAATCATCCTTCATATCGTAAAAAAAGAAGGGTTCTCCGATGATGATGTTTTCCGCATCAGAGAAAATATTAAAAAACGCCTGGGAGACGAGTTTTCATTATCTTTACAATATATGGATTCGATCCCGCGGACCGGTCGTGGGAAATACCAATTTTTAGTCCAGAAATTACCGATAAAAAATTTGCTATAAAGAGGAAGAAAGAAATGAGAACGTTCTCATTTCATGCTGTTGTTTCTACGAATGCTTGCGTTACCAATGATGTCGTGGGTTGATGTTGGTCATATCGATGGCGCCCCAGTCATCAAAATCGTTTTTCCCACGAGAACCATCAGAATAATCCAACAGGTTGCTATAGGTGTATCGATAGTTCATGACGCTTCGATACGGCCCAAAACGCCAGTAATTGACCTGCCAGGGCCACTTGCCATCCTGATTATCAACACCCTGTGATTCAAGCCCAAGAGAATGACCAGTCTCATGCATGATAACCCCACCATATACCATCGCCCGCTGCTTTGTACTGTTGAACGTTCTTCGGTAGAGACTATCGATGAGTGGAACACTTTTTACGCGTGTATCAAGATACTGTCGCGAGAGATAAAAACAATCAAGAGCGGACGTATCACCGATTCTTGAGGAAAAAGTAAAACCGACCGCCCAGGTTGAATTAAATCCGACAAAACCCCAGTGGAAGACCCCTCGCCGCCAGTTATTTACATCATTATGCATGAAATAATTCCAGTAATATTGAGAAAGGTCGTTTTCGTCGAGATTCTCTTTGAAGGGAACGATCTCCCCTCCACCAAGACGACCGTCATCGATATGCCAAACGATATTGTGTTTTGCATATGAATCTCGTACGAGGTCGAATGATTCAATTGGCACCGTTGTGCCTTTGCCCTGTGGATCCTTTCCCATCTGATCAATTTCAAGGAAGATATCTTGTCTGAATGGATCGGACCCCCATTGCCATGTTTTGTACTCCTCGATGTTGTTCAATCCATCGTTGTCAGGGTCGAGTGCCGTGTGATTCTCCCAGGTGAACGGATCGTAAATCATGTAGTATCCTGCGTCATGGCCCCATTCAAAAAAGGTCAATCCAAATTTGTATTCCCATTCGATAGGGATGCCGTCTTGATCTGCATCTTCACCACGGTTATCAATCAGAGGACTGGTGTTATACATATTCGTCTCAAGCCAGTAGGGGAGACCGTCTCCATCAAAATCATTTTGTGTTATATCAAACCAGAGCTCACAGTCTCTGTCTTGCTGATAGATGCTGTTATCATCGATTCCGCTTAATCGTCCGTACCCGCTTGGATCACCAAAGAAATCATCGCCTCCAGCGAAATCGTCGCCCCACCAGACACCTGTTGCGATGCTGTAGGTAAGATCAGCAGTGCGCGCTTGGGTAAAATTCCCTTCATCCGGGCTGATGTCACAGAGCCGGTCAATCTTTGAGTTTTTGTCCCACAGCTCAATGCTGACATTGACGAACTCATAGTCCTTCGGGACTTCGGCGGAAGCAGACCAATTCGGTTGCTCAACGTATTTCGTATTTTCCCAGACAGGGCTTACAAATTCCTTTTCATTGATCTTTACTTTTACGTAAAAATCAGGGTTCGATAATAGATCGATTGTTTTGAGTGCACGGATTTCCTTTATCGTTACTGTGACATTAATTTTATCTACCAATGGGTCAAAATCAGCCACATTAAGTGGTTTGTATAACTGCATATTTTTTTTTGGTTGGACCATCGCAGATGCTGGAAGGACCAACGAAGCCAGAATAACAAGTGTACATAATACTTTTATAGAATTTCTTCTCATAGCTGTATCCCCCTAAGGATTGTTTTTTTTTAATTAATCCACTATATAGAAGCCACTTATATATAAACATTTGTTGCTCTTGAAATGAGGCAAAGTTGGCACCTTTTTTTTCTAAAATTATAAATAGAGCTTGACCATACCATATACCATCTACCATGTATATGGGGGATAGTCTATGAACCTAATCATACCACCAGAACCACTCGTACTGAAAAAACAATCAGGGGAACAGAAAGGAAGAGAATGGGATATTGATTCCCTCAGCCTCTGGTTTGGCAACCGACTGCCGACGTATCTCTGGAACGATGCAGGATGGTCAAAACCGCTTAAGGCTGAAGGATATAACTGGCAAAGCTTCCTTAAAATACTCTCCCTTCATAAAAAAGAAATGATCCGCTGGTCCCGCAACGCACTCTCCTGGAAAGATTTCTTATTAAAGCTTCAAGATACCATTAAAGACCCGGTCTTCAAAACAATCCTACTCCGACAAGACAAACGAGAGGTGATGACCGATGAATAATCATGTGAACGGATACCCGATCGTCCTGACCGCATCCCGCGCAGAGGCAAACGAATACGATGACAACCCCTTTGTTGCCTTCATCTGCACGTTTCCTAAAAAACTCTCTGGTTTAGCCCTACGAGAACATTTAGAGAGCCTTCCGAGCAACACCGATGGGACTGCCCAGCGAACGATCTATGGACTCCGAAAAGTAGAATCACTGCTCACCGACGAATTCGGGCAAGAAAATGTCGTTGTCGCTCATTATGACCAATTGCACAAATTCATCGGGAAGGACACCAAGATCGTTGGTATCTCATCCATGGACCCCATGGGACTTGCCTATGTCTCAACCACCTACAACTCACTCATAGGATTTGGTGGGGAGGCATTGAACGCCGCTGAGTTCGAAAAACTCATCACACACCCTGTCATCCAACAGTATAAACCTAAAATCATTGTCGGTGGTGCTGGCTCCTGGCAAATCAATGAAGCAGGAATGCAGCAAAAATGGGGTATCGACGTCCTTTTCCAGGGAGAAGGGGAAGAAGAACTTGTCGGTGTTTTTAATAAAATGATGACCGACCAACCTGTGCCATCATATTTTGTTGCAAAAAAACCGAACAGAAAAAAAATACCCTTGATACAACATGCGGCCTCATACGGCATGGTGGAAATCACCCGCGGATGCGGACGAGGCTGCCAGTTCTGCAGCCCGACGAATCGCACAAAATACTCAGTCCCGCTTGATTATATTATGAAGGAAGTAAAAACCAACATCGATGGAGGAACAAATACCATTTTTACCGTGACCGAAGACATATTCCTGTATAAATCAAAACCAGGTTTCATCCCTAACCGAGAAGCAATCGTAAACCTCTACAAATCAATCGCATCTTACCCCGGGGTTGAGCACATTCTGCTTTCTCATGCATCCCTTGCACCCGTCATCCATGATCGGAAGCTCTTAGAGGAGCTATCACCGATCCTCCTGGAAAAAACACGATGGACCCCCGAGTTGCAAAAATCCTATCCAAAGCGTTTCGTCTCTGTCGAGGTCGGGATCGAAACCGGCAGTGTCCGACTGATGAAGAAATACATGAAAGGAAAAGCACTCCCCTACTCGGTTGATACCTGGCCGGAGCTGGTCGTACAGGGTGTAGGAATCATGAACGACTACGACTGGTGGCCCTTATGCACCATTATGACAGGACAGCCTGATGAAACCGAGGACGACGTCCTTGCCACACTAAATCTCATCGATGATCTGAGGAACCACAATGCGAAAATGTTCTACACACCGGTCCTGTTCATCCCGTTAAAAGAAGCAATGCTTGGCAATCGTCGACGCACCAATCTTAAAAACCTGTCTGAGCTGCAATGGGAGGTCATTGCGCGATGCTGGAAAAACAACATCGATTTTTGGTCACCTGACAGAAAATGGCTTCTCAATCCGATTTTCTTCTTTTCCCATTGGTTCTACGCGCGATGGAAACACGGGAAAAAAGCGACGGTGCCGATGATGCATCTTGCTGGATTTCCGATTGCCAAAAAAATAGACAGACCATGCACACCAGAATATTGCCAGGATGACTTTTCAATCGAAAACGGACGGCAGCGGTCGTTCTGATTAGTACGGTTGGAACATCAGTCTTTAAAGAAAGCAAGGTACGCAAGATACGCTGAAAACAGATCGACCTTGCTGGTAACCTCATAGGGAGAATGCATTGAGAGCACTGGTGCACCAAGATCAACGACCTCCATTCCCAATCGTGAGAAATATTTTGCAACAGTGCCTCCACCGCCCTTGTCAACTTTCCCTAGCTCACCGGTCTGCCATGGCACCTTTGCTTTATCAAGTAACGCACGGATTTCTGCAACGTATTCCGCTGACGCATCGTTTGCTGAGTATTTCCCGCCATGGCCTGTGAATTTTGACATGACCACTCCGTTTCCCAACGATGAGGCGTTCTTCAGTTCAAACACATCGGTATAGTTCGGGGTGACCGCGGACTGGACATCTGCAGAAATCACTTTTGATTTGAGCAGGACGCTCTCGACATCGACATGCGGATCAAGCTCTTTTATGAGCGAGTGCAGAAAAGCGTTGGACTGCGCAGAAGCGTTTCCTTCGCTACCGATTTCTTCTTTATCAACAAAGAGAGCAATGACTGTATGTTCCGGATTTTTTACATCAAGGATTGCGTGTAACGCCGCATAAGCGCAGATACGATCATCCTGTCCATAGCCGCCAATCAACGATCGGTCAAACCCGACATCACGTGCCAGAAACGCAGGGACAGCTTCCAGTTCCGCGGAGATAAAATCCTCTTCAATGATGTTATAATCAGTGTGAAGTTTTTCGAGAATCGCAGCCTTAATTTTTTCTTTGAACTCACCTTTCGCAGGAACACTGCCGATCACGATATCCAAGCTTTCACCCTTGATTGCATCATCGATTTTTTTGTTATCTTGGACGTCATGGGAGAGATGCGGCAGGAGATCAGGCACGGAAAACACCGGGTCTTTTTCATCTTCACCCAATGTAAACGTTATTTTCTTGCCGTCTTTTTTCACAATGACCCCGTGCAGCGCAAGCGGGATGACAACCCATTGGAATTTCTTGATTCCCCCATAGTAATGGGTTTCGAAAAGAGCAAGATGGCTTTCTGAGTCCTGATACAGCGGGACTTGTTTTAGATCAAGTCGGGGTGAATCAATATGGGAGATAACGATGTGCAGTCCATCGCGTACCGGTTTTTTCCCCGGGATGATGATTGCTGCTGATTTTTCTTTGTTCACGACTATTCTTTTCTTTCCTTTTTTCGCCGCATCAGCGATGACACGGACCGCTTCTCGCTCTGTTTTTGCTTCGTTGAGGAATGTTTTATATCCTTCTGCAAACGCAAAGGCACTGGTGAGTTGTGCTTTAGAAAAAAGTTCCCAGGCAGACTTCTTTTTATACGCGTATTTGCTTTCGCCATCTTTCATGATGCAAACCCCTCGGTGTGAAAGTCATCAGTTAGGAACATAAAAAGATAACTCAAAAGAAAAGGAGAAAAAAAAGAAGATGAGGGGTTTTATCGTCGTATGATCCAGACGATGATAATAACGCCGATGACTATGATGATCAGCAAGACAGCCAGGAACAGGATCATCTGATTGGAAAGGGGACCACTACTTGATCCTCCACCCTCTGCAGAGATTGTGATAGTACCTGTCTGACTTTCAGAAGCGCCTGACTGATCAGTCACCGTAAACGTGAAGGTATAGACCCCAGCTTTGGTATAGGTGTGGGTCGGATTCAAATCTGTCGATGACCCTTGGTCTCCGAAAATCCAGTGGTAAGTGTATGGCGGTTGTCCCGTGAGAGGCGCTACGCTTCCATTAAACTGGATGTTCTCTCCAATAGAGCCAATGTTAGGGGCGTACGCATCATAAACCTGGAGCGGAGGATTGGGGGCAACATCCGAGAGATACACGAGACCTGCGGTGTCAATTGATGAAAAATTCGCTTTGATAAACGTGGTCGTCACACTAAGATTTTGGTATTCTTCATTCGCACTTACTAACGAGAATGTTATACTGAGGGTATTTTCGTTAACGGAGAAATCGGCCGCTGTAAGGTTTATTTGGTCGTTACCTTTGACGAGTTGACCGGTTTTGTTGGAGTAACTGACAGTATATTCTTGTTCTGTCGTGCTTAATAGAAATCCGTATTCCACAGCATTAAAATCAGGAATTTCTTCATTATACATGTCAATGATTTTTCCTCTATCTTCAATGATTCCTTTCACTTGCAAACTGAGTGTGACCTGTTGTGCATTTTGTGTGTAGGATGCCTCGATCAGATCGAGATTGGCAACAGTAACATCTGGTGAAGAGGTGACTACCTTGGCTTCTCCGGTTAAATAATCAACCGAGCTCACATCACCGATGGGGTCAGTGATTGGTGGTACATCGGCAGCTGCGACTGAAAACGTTGCAATGAGGAAGAAGCTGCTTACCATCGTTGCCATTATCCATAGATTTTTGATTTTCATATTTCTTGCACCTCGTATTAGTTGAGAAGGACTATTTACTAATCCTATTTAAAAATATTGGAAAGCCTCAACTGCGGATATTTCATCTAAAGATGCCTCTGTTATTTCAGTTTCTTTTTCAGATCGGTCATGGTCGTGATCATGTCGTTCAGGGTCGATTCAAGGGTACCTAGTGACTCATGGACCTTATCTGTGATGATGGCGCCTTGGGCAGATGGTTTTATGATGCCGTCATGCTCAAGCGTTCGCAGCGAGTAACGGATCACGTGCTGTGGCTGGCCGGTTACCTGTGACAATCTGATGATGCCGATAGGGCCGTGATCACGAACGGTTCTGAGGACGTCGATGTGTCTGATCAGAAGGTCAAGTTCTTTTTCTGCGACATTGGTGATAGAATTTTTATCTCGATGTTTTTCTTGCATTACATTTCCTCCCGGGTTAATTGTTAACAATTAGTAAGCAATAGGGATATATAATCTTTACGAGCGACAGTTTTTTTGCAGTAACACAAAACTCTGCTTCCGGTTTATCAGCTGGCTTCAAAAACCTCCGGATCACCATGTCATCGGCAGCAATTTCGATCCATTCGATGTAGTGTTTCTCCTCCATGGGATGAGGGATAGAACCTACTTTTACTTTGACACCGGTCGTTGTTTTTTCGATAATGGGCACATGCTTTTCGTTTCCGACGTCCAATAGCTTTTCTGCGAGCAGCTCCATGGGTTGTCCGCAACAGACCAACTCACCCGTGCTTGCATGGACGACTTCGATGATGTTCCCGCAGATGGCGCATTTATAGATTTCCTTCAATTTTACCATATTTAATTTCCTCCATCCTATTTCTGTTGTTTCTTACTTTTATAATCCTTGATTGCCTCATGCAGCGCATCAGCAGCTAGATTTGAACAATGCATCTTCTGCGCGGGCAGCCCGTCAAGTTCGCTGGCGACATCGCCGCGCGTTATCTTGAGAGCCTCATCGATGTGTTTTCCTTTCGCAATCTCGGTGACCATGCTGCTGGTCGCAATCGCTGAGCCACATCCGAACGTCCGGAACTTAATATCGGTGATTATATCATCTTTTACGGTGATGAAAATCTCCATGACATCACCACAGACTGGGTTGCCTACCTTCCCGTAACCATCAGGGTTTTCTATCACACCGACGTTGCGAGGGTGCATAAAATGCTCCATGACTTTCTTACTATATCCTACGTTTGCCATTTCTATTTCCTCCATTCTTGAGACATTGGTGACATTTTTCGTAAGCGTTGGACGGTTTCATTGCTCGCTTTGCTGACCGGCTCAACATCATCCATAGTCGTAGAACGCCCAATCGTCAGCACCATTGACCCATGAGCCTCCTCATGTTTCAGGCCAATCGCAAGAAGAACATGCGATGGTTCCAGTGTCTTTGATGAACAGGCAGAACCGGTCGACACTTGAATGTCATACATATCCATATTTAAGAGGATGCTTTCCCCTTCGATATAGCTGAACCGGAAACTAGCATGATGCGGCAGACGTTGCAGAGGATGCCCCGTCAGGTAGGACTGATCGATCTTTAGAATTTCTGTAATAAGCCTATCTCTGATCGGAAGGAGCCGGCTACTTTCCCGATTCATTTCTTTTTGCGCGATATGTGCTGCCTCGCCCATCCCAACGATTCCAAATACATTCTCAGTACCTGAGCGAAGACCGCGCTCCTGCCCGCCACCAAGGAGAACAGACTGGATTTTCACGCCAGGTTTAATGTAGAGAGCGCCTGCCCCCTGTGGACCATACAAATCATTCGATGAAAGCGTCAGCAGGTCAATACCATCCTTCTGTACATCTATCGGGATGCGCCCTGCAGCCGCTACCGCATCGACATGGAGATACAGCCCTTTCTCATGTACGATTTTACTAATCTCTCGGATCGGCTCGATGGTCCCTATCTCATTGTTCGCATACATTACAGTTGTCAGCACCGTATTTTTTGTAAGAGCTCCCTCAAGTTTTTTCAGGTCGACGATACCCGTCGAATCAACAGGAATAAACGTCACTGAAAAACCGTTTTTCTGCAGCTCCTTCATCGGATTGAGCACCGACATATGCTCGATCACCGAAGCAACGACTGCCTTTCCCGCCGTGATGTTTCGTAATGCAGCGCCTTTCACGGCAAGGTTGTTTGCCTCGGTCGCACCCCCGGTGAAAATAATCGTGCTTTCGTTTTCCGCATGGATGAACTCTGAAATTTTACTGCGGGACTCTTCCACCGCTTGTTTTGCTTGTAAACCGACCGAATGAAGGGAGGACGGGTTCCCATGGGACGCCATGAGATAAGGTTTTGCGAACTCGAAAACCCGTGCATCCATGGGCATCGATGAGGCGTGATCAAGGTAGATCTTTGACATTTTCTCCTCCGTCAGAACCACATGGTCGCACCAGCATCAAGGGCAAGATCATTGAGGGTTCCTGCACCAACGATCTTTACACCGGGGATCAGTTTTACTTTCTCCAGCCCAAGCATCTGCTTGGATGCTTCGCAGACGTCTATCTCAATACCCATGTCCAAGGTTTTTTTAATCATCTCTGCCACACTAGGAAAGGTCCCCATCTTGATGTTCTCTGCGACGCCAGGCATCAGGATTTTCAACCCTGTACCCAGATAGTAGACGCGTGGGGTGATGTCCATCATCTTTGCGGTCTGTGCAAGTACGAGTGGTGAGTATTGCTTCTCCGGTTGATCCGTGGTCTGCACATACAGAATCGAGTTTTCATCTTTCATATTCATACCTCATTTCATTTTCTTAATATAGAAGGTAAACAAGGCTCCTTCTTTTTGAAATTTCAGTATCTCATGGCCGGTCCGTTTCGCCCATCGTTTGATGTCTTCCTCTGCTGCTGGGTCGTCCGCCTCTACTTTTAGTATCTGTCCGATTTCGATTTTATCGATTTCTTCTTTGGTCATGGCAATAGGCATGGGACAGTACAGACCGACACAATCAACTTCAGCATCAGGGGTGATATCGACTCGGTTTCCCATGGTCTCATCTCTTTGGAATCCTACGAGTTAGTAGTTTTCCGTCGTGATTTCGTAGTATGCTTGCGGATGCTGACAGGCAGGACATTTATTAGGTGCGTCTTTGCCTTCATGGACATACCCGCAGTTCCTACATTTCCATTTCACGACTTTATCTTTCTTGAACACCTGCTTGTTGTTTAGGTTAGCAAGCAGCGCCCGGTACCTTTTTTCATGGTGCGCTTCGACCTGGGCGATAAATCTGAAGCTATGCGCGATTTCAGGGAATCCTTCCTTTTCAGCAATCTTAGCAAATTCCGGGTAAATCGTACCCCACTCTGCTTTTTCCCCATCCGCTGCCTCACTGAGGTTTTCTTCAGTTGTCCCAATGATGCCTGCAGGGTACATCGCAGTGATCTCGACCATGCCACCCTGCAGATGCTTAAAGTAGACCTTCGCGTGTTCTTTTTCGTTCTCCGCGGTCTCCAGGAAGATTGCTGCAATCTGTTCATAGCCTGCTTTTTTTGCCTCTGATGCAAAGTAGGTGTATCGGTTTCTCGCCTGTGATTCTCCTGCAAATGCCGCAAGGAGGTTTTTTTCGGTCTGTGTTCCTTTTATATTTTTCATCCGTTTCAACTCCATTTTTGTCTCTAATTATGAGCCTCAGCACATTTTATTTCTATGGTCCTGCATGAACCATCGGCCAATATACATCAGCCTCTTCGAATCGATCCATACTTTCTTTTTCGATCTCAAGGATCTTGTAGTGCTGCAGCTCCATGTCTGCAAAATAGGAAAGGGTGTTGCGTATCATCGCATCGTTCTTTGTGAATTGTTCTGAGAGTCCCTGATAAAACTCATGCGCTGCTTGTTCTGCCTGCATCGCACTTTTTAAGACGGTGCCTAGGGGGGTGTCTTCATCAGGGATGATGAGGTGAGGGAGTGGAACCGGTGTTGTTTTCGGGATCACTAGTTTTTTCTTTGGGAACTTTGCAGCATACACCTGCTCGACGAACAAACGGTGTTTTTCTTCTTCTTTTGCAAGGAACGCCATTTTGTCTTTGAGCAGTCCGTTCTTTACTTGTTCGGCAATTTTTGAATATACCGCATGACTTTCAATTTCGCTTTTCATTGCTGCAAGCAGAAGGTCTTCCAGCGTAAATTTTCTTAAATCCATAGTCTCACACTGACTCCCATTTTTTTTTTATCGTCGTTCTTTATTTTGCTTTTCGCTCAGCAAGCTCCCGGTCCAGCATGTAAAGACCACCGGTGTTACTGCCGATCATCTTGAGTTTCTGAACGATTACATCTGTTGATAACTCTTCTTCTACTTGCTCGTCAATGAACCATTTGAGCATGCTTGCGGTCGCATGATCCTTTTCAGCTGC
>DQIQ01000135.1 GCA_003942085.1 Thermoplasmata archaeon
TACACACAATGAGAAATAGTATAAAAACAGTCCATTTCATTAATCCCTTCATGGTAAACCTCACTCAAATAAAGGATCTATGCCTTCTTCAAACATAGTTGATTTTTTCTCCTTGGATTTAATAACATCTTCCTTGGTCTCTTTGGCAATATCGAGAAGCTCTTTGATTCTCGGTGCATTTCCAACGGTTGCCAGCATTACTACAGCCGCAACATACTCACTGTTGACCGGGTAATCCCCACCCCGCACCTCAACACCAGCTATGTTCTCTTCAACCCAGCTCTTCGCTTTCTCAACACCCTTCCGATCCATTTCATCGGGTGGACCGGCAAGCAGAACCAGGGCTCGCTCTGCCGTAGAGTAGTCGCAGGGCAGGGTAAGCCGTCCGAGCATCGCCCTTCGAACAAGAGCAACAATTTTTGCTGCCTTATCCTCCCCGAGCAGGACTTCTTCGTTTGCTTCCCGCTTCCCCCCGATCTTGTCTTTCAGATTTCTGATAATACCTCGTTGCTTTTTTGTATGCTTGCTCATCACCTCACTGATTGCATATCCTACCGAAGTGATTCCTCCGCCCCTGAGCGTGTTGATAATTTCACTTGAGTCAACAACCATCTCACCAACGCCCATTTTACTTACTTCTCCCGCCCGGAAAAGCACTCCGAACCTTCTTACCACTTCATTATTCAGGCGCTGGAATGCACTTTTTACACTCTCGCCTTCATTTTTCCAGGCACTGTTGTCAAAAATAAACGTGTTATCGCACTCATTTACCAGTGTTGTCAGGCTACGGGCTGCATTATAGGAATACAGTCGTCCTTCTTCCGGCGCAGGAATAATTCCCAGTGCATAGACCGGTTCACGGTAAATGCGTTTAAGATGTCGGGCTAGTACCGGCGATCCTCCGGACCCGGTACCACCACCAAGTCCGGCTACAATGACAAACGCGTCAACATCGTGTGTACCCCTTATATCGATGGCACTTATAATGCTGTCAATTTCATCAGCTGTTACGCGGGCCCCGGTTACATTGTCGGTACCTACGCCGTGACCTTTGAGCATGGTTTGCCCGATAAGAATCCGGTCTTTCATATCGACATTTTTCAAACCCATCAGGTCGGTTCGCGCGGTATTGACGGCAATCCCCCTGAAACTGTTCGTTCCGAGCTTCTTATCCTGCTCGATAAACATATCGACAATTTTACCGCCCGCTTGACCAAAACCAATGAAAAATACGCGCATTGTATTGACACCCTCCAATGGGCTGAGATATAATTACTTTCTTTTAATTCTCTTAAGTCCTTTTGCTGGTATACCCGTTTATTTCTACAGTTCAAAAACTTTCTTATAATTTCTCCGAGGGAATTATACCGAATTGCAGTATTATACGGAGCCTTTTTCATTTCGCCCTGAAAAATACTATAGAATACTCATCATGAAGATCGCCGTAATCGGGGGAGGGTTGACCGGGCTTGTTGCTGCTTACAGACTTGTGCAGGATCACGAGGTCGACCTTTTTGAAAAAATGCCCTTTCTCGGGGGATGTCTGTCATCCTATACCATTAACAATTACTCGATAGAACGGTACTATCACCATTGTTTCTCCGGGGACTTCAGTCTTTTTGCACTGATAACAGAAATGGGTCTGATTGACAAACTCGAATGGAAAACGGGTACAACCGGTTATTATGCAGGCAACAGGATCTATCGGTTGAACACCCCCCTTGAAATTCTCCTCTACCCGGAACTTTCACTTATGGATAAGGTAAAACTTGCCAGACTTATGTTCAAAGCAAAAAAAACCGATCTTAAGACCCTTGATGATATCCCCGCCGAACAGTATATTAAAAAAAATCTTGGGGAAAACATCTATTCATCGTTTTTTGAACCGCTCCTGAAGAGTAAATTCGGGGAACGGAGAAAAGAAATATCGGCGGCCTGGTTATTCGGCCGTATTGCTATTCGCTCAAATCGTGGCGTTTCAGGGGAACATCTTGGATACC
>DQIQ01000049.1 GCA_003942085.1 Thermoplasmata archaeon
AGCACTTGCCAACAACGGTGGATGGGTTCCGTCTGACCCTGCATTGTTAGTCTTTGATATCATCTTCTACGAAGACAACGCAGGCTTACCAGGCGCAGTCGTCTCGACATTCACTGGACTATCCGCGACCTATGAAGACACTGGAATCCAATATGCCGGCGTCTACGAGATGTATAAATGGTCAGTCACCTTACCAGACGCAGTCGATATGACTGGTGGTTGGATCTCCATCCAGAGTGAAATACCTTCAGATAGCGGTAACCTCATGTGGGCGACCGGACCTGATGGTAACCTCAACGCACAACAGCTACAATCTGGGGTTTTAGTCCCACTCGGCCAAAACATGGCCTATGACCTTGGCAAAGCAGATGAATATTGGCCACCTCACTGGCCGCCAGGAACCTACCAAGTCGCTGGTATCGTGAAGAACTTTGGTATCACCTACACCGAGAACAACTTTGACGTTAACGCAAAAATCACATGCCCAACAGGCGAGGTTGTCTATGATCACAGTGTCACAATCATTGATCCGCTTACACCTGGTTCAACCAGTGAAGTCAACTTCCCAGAGTTCACTATTCCAAATGATCCTTCATCTGAAGGAAACTGGAAGTTAACCATAAAGACCATGTTCCCTGGTGATGACCACCCTAACAATGATAAAAAGACATTGAGCTACAACATAGTTATAGAACCTGATATTCCACCATATACATGGGCTGAATTATCCGGAACAATGGGATTAAATAACTGGTATGCAAGCAATGTCACTATTACATTATATGCGTATGACGATTATTATCCTCCAAAATGGCCGAGCGGAGTCAACCACACTTATTATAAGATTGATGATGCTGACTGGAATGAATACTTCGCCCCCTTCGATGTGAATGAAGACGGTATGCATATTGTATATTTTTACTCAGTTGACAGGGATATACCACCAAACGTCGAAGAGGAAAAGTATGTGGAATTCAATATCGACCAAACCCCGCCTTCCATTTCCGTGTCAACAGAAAAGATTGGTTTCAGACTATGGAAGTTTACCGCAGATGCTTCAGATGAGACAAGTGGTGTGGTGCTCGTACAATTTTATATTGATAATATGTTGCTTGGGAATACCACTGATCCAGGGTTCTACGAATGGTACTGGGAAGGCAAAGGCAACCATATTGTAAAAGGAATCGCATATGACCGTGCAGGCAATACAGCAGAAAATGACGTCACGATTAGCTTATCTCTGAGTCAAAACCAGAATCAACGATTCTCTTTTATGTCCACGATAAGAACCTTAATTCGTCTGTTATTCGAGCATCTTCCTCTTACGGAACTACTGACGAAAATATTGACCGCACCTCATGAAAGTCTATTACGATCATAAGATAACGGTGTAATCGAGGTTACCTTTATTCTTCTAAAGCAATCTTGCGCTGGACGATGGAATCTGCGATGTCGACCTTCTGTCCGTCAGGAGTCAATCCTGGTGGTGGTTGTTCACCGTCTTTTTTTATTTTATAGCGTGCACAATGGGTACAGTTCTCTTTTGATAAGCAATAACGATAGGTTGGCTTGGCGACGAACTCATAGATGGTTTGATCTTGATTTAACAATTTGAAAAATTCAAGGAGATCATCCGGGAACATGTTCAGCCAGGTGTCGAGATAAGTACATCGAAAGTCGCTCTTGAGGATGTTATAGACAAGACAACGTTCATATCTTTCTGATTCGCATAAAGAAAAATCCTTGTATTGAATAATCGCCGGGTAGGTTTTTTAAACAATTTCTTGTAAAATCGACGTAATACTGACAACTCATGCCCGCTCACTACCGAAAAATCATATCTCCTGAACCAATAAAAATGTTTTTTTAGATTTATTAGGGAAAGGTTTTTTGATGAGAAAATAGTTGTAAGAAAAGAGAGTCAATATTCTTCATCTGAATCGTTGTTCATGAATGTTCGTAATCATTCTATTTACAATTACAACAGAGATTTTCGTTATAATGTTCATTTTATTATATGAATTCTTTGGTTTTGTACAAAAAGTAAATCAGAATCCTATTATATTCCAGCCGACTGGTCTACATCTAGAGGGCTTTCCATGAACAATCGTAAACCAACAACAGTTGGAATTTGTATAATGCTGGTGTTCTCCCTGATCATCATGTCAACCATGACCGCTCTAGCATCCAACCCAACCATAGGTATCAATCCAAGTAAATACATCAGTGATTTGCAGGATCCCAAACAGTTGATGCACCACCCATCGCATCCAACCTCACATTCGACCAACTCACAGACCGCTCAGGAGACACAATATATCATCATTGACCTGGCAGAAGCAACAGATCCATTAGGGATTAATAATAGTGAAGCAGTCGGAATTAATAACAACGGTGAAATCGTCGGGTTTGAAGAACTCGATGACTTCAAATATCAATCCATTTATTGGAGCCAAAATGGAACTGCTTCAATCCTGGAAAATAATGAAGGCGATAATTCAAGTCGACCGTATATGATCGATGATAATGGTCTCATTTTAGGATGGTCTGCCTCTGTTTGGTACGAGTGGATCGGAGAATTTAAAAAACTGCACATGAATCAAACAGCGGTCACCTGGAAAGACAAGGTCGTCTTAAATCTGAACGATGGCACGACCGGTGGTGATACGCTGGATCTCTACCATGCCAGGGATAACAATGATGCGGGAACCATAGTTGGCTCAGGCGCACCACCAGGAAACATCCCACCACCATGGTGGCCGAACGGCTTTATTTTCGATGAGGGTGTTGTCACTGATCTGGGGACAGGTACGTACTCCTATGCCATCAACAACCAGGGCCATATCGCAGGGTTCATCGATGCTGATTATCAACATGCCTATGAATGGGAAGACGGGAGCCTCATTGATTTGAACGATGACCCGCTCATCAAGGCAAATTATAGCCAGGCCTACGATATCAACGATAATGATGTCATTGCGGGCATGGCCCAATTTGATTCTTCATTGTATTGGGAACCTGTCGTATGGAAGAACCACCAGGCCATTCGAATCCTACCGACCAGCTCACAATACGTTGGGTATGCTTTGGCGGTGAATGGACATGATGAGGTGGTTGGCTATTATGACGATTTGAACTCAGGGATTTCGAATGCGTTCCTCTGGAAGGATGGCAACCTTACTATCCTTAATGATTACCTCCCTACTGAACAGGGCTGGGAATTCATCATTCCAGATGACATCAACGATTACGGTCAGATAGTCGGGTTTGGCTATCGGACAGACATAGGCTATCGAGCATTCCTGATGACGCCACTCATACCAATCCTTGACGTTGAAACCAAAGGTGGTGTATTCATCACTGCTTCTCTGACAAACAGAGGTTATGCGCCAGCGACCGAGATTACCTGGAACATCACCACTGATGGAGGTCTAGTAATCCTGGGCAAACAAACCACAGGGTCGATAGCAGCCCTTGAAGCTGGAGATACAGCCCGGATCATATCTAAACCCCTCATCGGGTTTGGAAAGACGACCATCACCGTGAATGTCAAGGCAAAAGAGGGATTTGAGGTCACGAAATCCTTCAACGGATTGGTCTTACTCTTTTACACACTCAAACTCAAGTAGACCAAATATCTCTTTCTTTTTCTTCTTTTATTTTTTTTAAAAACCTAGGAGAAATGTTTTGTTGATCGAAGGTATTTTCTATCCAAATTTTTCCTAAGTACGGTTGAAAGAAAGGTTTAAATGAGTAAGAATTATAGCAAAATTTAAAGGGGTTTTGAAAATGAAAAAGATCGTTGCTTTAATCTTAATGCTCTTGTTCGTTCTCCCGGTTGGTTTTAATCAGAGCACTGGTAGTAAAGATACGAACATTGTTCAAAAAAACAGAAAGGAAACATCCGCACGAACCATGCCAGCACCCATCCCTCATTTCAGAACTACCTACATGGTTCCCATGCGCGATGGCATTACACTTGCTACCGATGTCTATCGGCCGATTTTTCGTTCATCGCCCCATGGGACGATACTGCTGAAAACACCTTACAATAAAGATTCCATGAAGATCATAGGTCTTATCGGGATTCTTCGTGGGTGGCCTACCGTAATTCAGGATATGCGGGGACGGTTTGCATCTGGCGGTATCGACACGGTTTTTAAAAATGAAAGCACAGATGGGGCGGATACCCTTGCCTGGATCGCGAATCAATCATGGTCGAACGGGAAAATTGCAACGGTTGGCCCTTCTGCCTTGGGCATCACCCAGTATTGTATGGCTGGTGCAAACCCGTCACAGCTTTCGTGCCAATTTGTTCAAGTGGCGACACCGAACCTGTATAAACACGCCGTGTATCAGGGTGGAGAATTCAGGAAGAACCTGGTGGAAGAATGGTTGAGCGATGAGGATAGTACCTATATTTTACAAGAAGTTTTGGACAACGAGAACTTTACACTTGGGTATTGGGGGAACGTGACTCTCGATGATAACTGGGAGGATGTCAACGTCCCGGCTATCCATCTCGGTGGATGGTACGATATCTTCAGTCAAGGCACCATTGAAGCATATCGGGGATATCAGCATAGCGCAGGGCCAGGGGCACGTGGGAAATCAAAACTGATCATGGGCCCATGGACTCACACCGGTTTTATTACTCGAAAACAAGGTGAGCTGACCTACCCGTCGAATTCTCTTGACATATCTTCGTTAAAGATGTTTCGGGATATGATCCGGCTTTACACGATGAATGGGACCGATGAGTATTCCAGCTGGCCGACTGTCTCCTATTACGTCATGGGCGACGTTGAGAACACTAGCGCACCGGGGAATGAATGGCGGTACGCTGATGACTGGCCGGTCCCGTCCAATAATGTCACATGGTTTTTCCACGGTGATGGGCTGTTATCTACAGATCTTCCAGCAATGTCAGATCCACTCATGTATATCTATGATCCTGCAAATCCTGTGCCGACCGTTGGAGGAAAAAATCTTTTTTCACCAGCTGGTCCATATGATCAATCAGCAGTTGAGAACAGATCCGATGTGCTTGTCTTTACCAGCCCTGTGTTACAACAACCCTTTGAGGCGACAGGGCCGATCAAAGCACGAATATTTGTCTCATCGGATTGTCCCGATACCGATTTCACCGTGAAACTGACCGATGTGTACCCTGATGGACGATCCATATTCATCACGGATGGGATCCTACGGATGCGAAATAGAAACGGTCAAGACCACTGGGAGCTACTGCAACCAGGAACCATCTATGAAGTCGAAATCGACCTCTGGAGCACGTCATACATCTGGAACGCTGGTCATAGTATTCGCGTGGAGGTCTCCTCGTCGAACTACCCGCGTTTCCTCAACAATCCCAACACTGCTGATGGCATAGGCAAAAACACCACATTCACGATTGCCCATAACGTCCTGTATGTTGATACGGATCATCCTTCAGGCATCATTCTTCCAGAGCCAATCCCTAGCGAAACAAAGACATCATCGTTACAAACTGGTCAATTTTCGAGAAGGATTTTTAACACATTGTTTACTTAGATTCTCTCCTGAAAAAAGGATGGGCCTGTTGCGACCAAAATATACTCAACAGGAGTAAAATTCAGCAACAGAATACAGGTTTTTGGTCTGTTGAATTTCTGGGTTGTTAAGTCTGTCTCACTAACCCTCTTCTTTTCTTTTTTTATTAATAGTTAGGAGAGGTGACAGCACAATTTACCGGTAAAAATATTTAGTGATAAAGACATTTCAAAGCCCTAAGAATAAAAATGCTCTCGTCGGGAAGGGAACTTGAATTAGTCAGTAAATTATAAGATTTTGTGATATCTTTGTTTTCGGTCGTTATGAGTAGTTTTATATGTTTTAATTAGAGTTTTTTTATAAATAAAGCAATCAAATAGCTATGAAAGACTTCTCCTGTTGGTCATATCTCTGCTTAGAGTATATTTGAATAGTTGAGTTTTATTTCATCTCGTATGTTGTATCATTTTTAATCAAGGAAACGAAAGAAATAAATATATGTTTAAACATATGTTTAACCATGGGATTTAAAACATTAACCGTTAAAACTACCGTCTACGAAAAGCTCCTAGCGTTAAAAAGGGAAAACGAAAGTTTCAGTGACCTCTTTGAGCGACTCAGTAAAAATAATGTCGCAACCCTTCGAAAATTGCGAGGATGTACCGAGTTTAGCAATAAAGAGCAGATGCTAAAAGATATTGAAAAAAAACGAAACGAACGAAGATATGGGTAAGAATATGATCATTGTAGATACTGACGTTCTTATTGAAATCTTTGATAAAAAATCACTCAAAGGTGAGAGTGCTCTTGAGGAAATAGAAAAATCTGGAGAAAATATTGCGATAACCTCTATTTCACTCCATGAAATTCTTTATGGAATCTATAAATTTGGGAAAAATAGAATTTCTGAAGTAGAAAAACTGGAAACTATTGAATTTACCAAAGAAGATGCAATTCTTTCAGCAAAACTCGAATTTGACGCTGAAAAAAAAGGATGCTGTCTCTCACGAACCGATGCAATGATTGCCGCTATTGCATTAAATAAAAAAGCAAAGCTCTTTACCTTTAACAAAAAACATTATCAATTTATTCCTAAGTTATTGCTTTTCTAAAACAAATCTGTTATCGGCAGAACCGCTCCTGTTGTAATGATTTCTGATTGAAGTCTGATTTTATCAATGTAATGTAAGTCGAATGCTTCGGCTAAAAATCTTCTAATTTGATAAAATCTTTTATTATATATGAAACAGGCGATACCTTACTTTGTAAATCACTGAGGTATCGTATAATTTCTTCCGCATTAATCACATTAACATTTTTTAATTAATCCGAGAGCCACCAGTTAACGTAATTGAGCCAATGGTAACTTTTTTACTCAAATTTTAAAAGATCTAAATCCATAGTATGGGCCTGTTGCGATTTGAACGCAAGTCTATGGCTCCCGAAGCCACAAGGATACCAAGCTACCCCACAGGCCCGAAGGGTGTTTGCAAAGCAAAAAGAAAAAACAGATAAAAGAGTTTTCGGTGAAATAGACTGTTTTACAGGTCTTTGAGCAGCCCGCGAAGTTCCTCGTATTTCTTCGTCAGAATGTTTACGGACTCTTGCAGTGCGGCTTTTGCATCCATCGATCCGTCGGTCTCAAAGCTGAACGTCAGTTTTGTTGGGTCTCTTGTCATGGTGACGAAATCAATCTTGTTTTTGTCAAGAATTGACTCAAGCATTGGCGCCTTTGAAGGGTCGGTCAACTCTAGTTTATCTCCTTTGAGCTCCACTAGGTCTTCAGGGAGTTCTTCGACGAATGCTTTGGCGTCACTCATGCGTTTTTTATCAACGGAAATTACAGTTTCCATGCGGTAGCGCGGTGCAAGAACCACCTGCCATTTCGCATGGTCTCTGCCTCGCCCAAGGACTGCTTCGACCTCAAGGATCACTCGTTGGTCTTTCATCAGCTCAACGATAGGAATGGTTGTTTCAGTGATCGCAAAACTTGGCACCTCTGGTTGTAGGTCACCGGAATACACGACGCCTTCCCCTTCTTTGCTCAGGGTGTAGCGGACCGTGCAACTGGGGCATCCTTTGCCTTCGCATTTGCATTCATTGCGAAAAGCAAGTATCGGCAAATCAGTCGGAATAGGGATCAATCCCAGACGATGAGCAATCAGCTCATCAAACAAGGCACTTGTGTTATCGTAGATGATCACGTCATCGATCGCAAGTTTCGGTAGCTCCGCAAGCATCACGCGTCGGAGTGAGTTCACAAAATACACGTCGGTGTCCTCTATCTTGAGCACTCCCTTGTTCCCTTTCAGCTCTACGGTTTTGACTTTCATAAGTCCACCTTAGATACGACGTCCTCGTTTTCCGCCTTTTGCTTTACATCCATCATGCGGATGTGGGGTGACATCTTCAATCGTACCAATCCGTATCCCTGCACGGACCAATGATCGTATCGCGGTTTGTGCCCCACGACCAGGGTTTCCGCCTTTCTTGCCACCTTTTCCTGAAATCTTGATGTTCACACTGTCAAATCCTTTTTCGATGGCTGCTTCTGCGACGACCTGTGCGACTTTCATCGCAACATACGGCGACCCTTCATCTTTTGCGGATTTTGTCACCATCCCACCGGAGCATTTCGTGATGGTTTCTGCACCCGTGGAATCAGTGATGGTGATAATGATGTTGTTAAAGGAAGAATAAATGTGTGCTATCCCTTTTTTTGCCATGTCTTACGCCCCCTCTTCGGTCTTTTTTTCTTTTTTCGGATGTTCCTTTGGTTTGTCAGGGTGTTTCGCTGGTTTTTCCTCTGCGGGTTTTGCTGCTGGCTCTTGCGGCGGTGCTGCTGGCGGCTGCGGGACTTCTGCAAGAGAGGCTGCTGGTTGCATAACCGGTGGTGTAAGTGCGGAAGATGTCTCTGGTTTTGGTGCGACCGTCGCGACAGGTTTTTCCTCAACCATGGTCTTTACCGGAGCACTCATCTCGGTTTTGTACACGTCCGTCTTTGGCCGCGCAGGATGTGAAATCTCATTAAGTGGTGATCGAATCGTGTACTGGATCTGACCTTCTTCTTCTTTACCGACCATGTAGCCGGGGACCGTGACTTTCCTGCCTTTTAACGCCACATGCCCATGGCTGATCAACTGACGCGCCTGATAAGGAGTACTAGAAAACCCTTTCAGATAGACCAGGGTCTGTAAACGTCGTGAAAGAACCGTTTCGGTATCAAGGGCCAGGACATCGTCAAGGGACGCCCCCATTGAAAGGATACCCATGCGGGTCAAATGAAGGAGCAGTTGATCGCTTTCTTTTTTAATCTGCGGATTTGACATTCCGACTTTTGCAAGGAGCTCTCTAGCCTGCTCTCGATGTTTTCCGAGGTATGTTTTTGCCTTCCAGACTTCCTTGTGGTTTTTCAGCCCGTATTTTTTAATAAGCTCTCGTTCTGATTTGATACGGCTCTCTTTCCAGGGATGCATCGGGGTTTCATATTTTTTTCTTGGGAACTTCTGACTGCTCATCTAAGCCACCTACTTCTTCTCCTTGGTTTCTTCTTTCTTGCCTGCGGCTGCCGGTGCTTCCTTTCGTTTTGATACACCCAATGCTAAGCCTTTGCGTCCATTCGAACTGCTTCGTTGTCCGCGTACCTTAAGGCCAAGCTCATGGCGGACTCCTCGGTAGGATCGTATCATTTTCATCATGTTAATGTCATCGCGAAGCCGAGTGGTGACATCGGTGCTGATCAAATGCAGGTTCTCTCCCGTGTAGGTATCTTTCTGAAGGTTCAACATCCAAGCAGGAGCGTATTCATCGATGTTTTCCAGGACTTCTTTGAGTTTTTCGATCTCAGTTTCCGGGAGGTTACCGAATTTTAATTTTCGGTCTACCCCAGCGGTGTCTGCGATGAATGTCGCCATGTGTCGTCCGATTCCTTTTATCTGAGTGAGACCTTGTACGATATTGCTTTCTCCGTTGATATCGGTGTTCACCACACGGATGATATAGTTAAAATTCGCATCATGTTCTTTTTTCTTTGAGGGTTCCTCTTCCTTGGCAGATTGTTTCCCTTTTTTCTCTTTTTTCTTCTGCTGGTCTGGTTTTACTGTTCCTTGTTCTGGTGCCGCAGCATCTTTTCTTTTTTCTTCAGGAGCAACTTTTACCTCTGAATGCCCGCTGTCTGCTGGCCCTTTGCTCGATGGTTGTCCTTTTTCTTCTGGTGATTTTTCATTTTCTGCCAAGATGATACCCCGCTTTGGTGTACAAGCTCTCTCTATAATAGTACTTTGAATACTACAAGAAAGTATTTGCCAATAATAATAGAAGCTATATTTAAGGGTAACCCTTGTGGAGGGTAACCACGATTGAGTCGTAGTGAAAGGAAGGTTTTATAGGAGTTATTCGTCTTTTTTGGTGGATATCACGGGTTCGTCACCGTAATTCATAAATGCAACAAACATATCCCCCTTAGTGAGTTGGCGACCATGCCCAAGACAAAATGGACACAGATAGAAGAAGTAATGACTGGAGAGTTCACGGGAAAAACAATCCATAGCCGTGGGTGGATCTACAGGACTCGTAGCAGCGGCAACATTGTCTTTATGATGTTGCGTGACGTCACCGGAGTCATCCAGGCGACCGTCAAGAAAGGCAATCTCCCCGATGCAGAGTTCGAAGACGCGCTCAAAGCACTGATCGAATCATCTGTACATATCACCGGAACCGTAAGAGAAGATAAGCGAGCCCCAGGTGGCTATGAGCTGCAGGTGACCAATCTATCAGTGGTGAATTTCGCTGAGCCGTTCCCTATTACCAAGGATCAAAGCCCGGAGTTACTTCTTGACCTGCGACATCTGTGGATACGGTCGCGGAAGATAACTGCGATATTAAAGATTCGCTCCACGGTCGTTGGGGCGATCCATTCGTTTTTCAGGGATCAGGGTTTCTATGAGTACGATGCACCGGTGCTGCAGCCAAACCAGTGCGAAGGCGGCTCAACGCTCTTTGAAGTGAAATATTATGAGGATAAGACGTATCTGTCGCAATCGTGGCAGTTGTACGCGGAAGCAGGGATCTTTGCTCTTGAGAAAATCTACAACATGGGGCCGACGTTCCGTGCAGAGAAATCCAAGACCTCCCGTCATCTGTCTGAGTTCTGGATGGCGGAGATGGAGGCAGCCTGGATGGATCTTTCTGATGTGGTTAGCATCGCAAAAGACGAGATTCACTACATTCTGATGCAAGTGCTGCAGAAGAACAGGAAAGATTTAGAGGTGCTGGGGCAGGATATCGCAAAGCTTGAAGAAATCGCCTCATCCGAGTTTCCCACGATTACCTACACCGAAGCGTTGCATATCCTTAAGGAAAAGGAAGGCATGGGTATCGAATGGGGTAAAGACCTGCGGACCATCGAAGAGGATAAACTGATGAATCATTTCAAGACCCCGGTGGTAGTGACCAACTATCCTGTGGAGATCATGGCGTTCTACAAACCAAAGGACGAAAAAGACCCGAAGACCGCACTGTGTTTCGATATGCTTGCACCGGAAGGTTATGGTGAGATCATCGGTGGGTCCCAGCGAAGCACGGATATCGCAGCGATGACGGAGCGGTTGAAGGAGATGGGAGAGAAAGTGGATAATTACCAATGGTATTTTGATCTGCGGCGTTTTGGCTCCGTTCCTCATGCAGGGTATGGTCTTGGGGTGGAGCGGCTCGTGGCCTGGATCTGTAAGACAGAGAACATCAAGGATACGATTCCGTTCCCACGCACGCTTCTGCGGTTCAAACCGTAATTTGTGGTTGGTATGAAAACACGGGTACATGTCATCATCTCTGGTCGTGTGCAAGGAGTCTGGTATCGTGCCAGCACCAAGCAGAAAGCTGAAGCGCTGGGGCTGACCGGTTGGGTGAAAAATACTGCTGATGGGAACGTCGAGGCAATGTTTGAGGGAGACGAGTCCTCGGTCGATGAGATGATCGCCTGGTGCCGGAAGGGACCACCGCTTGCGCAGGTCGCCGAGGTGAAGGTATCGGAGAAATGCGTTGGCGGGACGTGCAGCAACTTTGCTGTTCTGCATGATTGAACCTTTTTTACTTTGTGTTGAATCCTGGTTCATCGAGAATCGTTTCGTGTTTCATTCTTCAGGTTTTCTCTTCATTTTTTTTATTGCTGAGTCAAAAAGATTAGTATAGAAGAGGAGAGAGTGGAAAAATATGAAAAAAAGATAAGGGGATATCTCTCTCCTCTCCTCACAATTCTGCGCACATAGGATATCACTATTTAAATGTATTTCAACACGTGTTAACACGGAACAAATAATCCTGTTTTTCAAAATTACCTGAGTAACAAAATCAACTGACCATCGCTAAAAAAAAATAGAAAAAAACAAGACACGCAGGGAAGAACCGCACCATCAACAGAAAAATAAACGACCTACTCGGTATCTTCTTTCTTAACTTCCTTTTTCGCTTCCTTTTTCTCTTTTTTCTCTTTTTTCTTTTCCTTTTCTTCTTTTTTCTTCTCTTTTTCCTCTGCTCGCTCCTCTATATGCTGTTTTTCTCGGACGATACCGCCCTGCAGGACACGGATGCGAGAGCTCCACGCATGAATGTGCTCATCATGACGTCGTTTCTTTAGATTAAACTCAGCCTTCGTGATCTTTTTACTCTCACATCTGGCTTCCAATGCCACGATTTTTAGCTCTTCCTTTTCGATTCTCTTCTCTAGCTTTGCGATGTTCTTTTCCAATCG
>DQIQ01000050.1 GCA_003942085.1 Thermoplasmata archaeon
AACAATGGGAGAGAATGGTTGGTATATCAGTCCTATTACTCTGACTTGTATTTATGACCATGAGGTGATTGCACATGTTTATTATGAATATGCTGGTAGTGGTTATACAGAATATACAGAACCCTTTACTATCACTAATCAGGGATTCGTAACTCTTACTTATTATGCGGTTGATTATGAAGGTGAGATTGAAGACGTTAATATTTTACCATTTAGAATCGATTATACACCTCCGAATATTGACCTGAGTGTAGAAAAAACTGGTTTTAGCAAATGGCTCTTTTCAGCTATAGCTGAAGATAGTATTAGTGGTGTTGTCAACGTTGAATTCTACCTTGATGGGCAATTCCTTGGAAATGTCACTGCAGCACCATATGAATATGTTTGGACTGGAAGTGGTAATCATTCCGTATGTGCGATTGCTTATGATGCAGTTGGATTGAATGCGAGTAGTACGATGAGCACCCCCTATACGGTTCAATCATCAAACCAACAAATCATAAACGAGAGAATCAATCAAAGAGATTTGTTATTCCAGACCATTGTTGATATTGCCAACAATAAAGAGATACAAAGAATCATCCTTAAATCCCAGATGAGTAGGGGGATATTCCCAACCTCAGAGATTCCTGTTGTAACAAAGACCCAAATCAGACAGATGTATTTCATTGGTTTGATTCTGTCAAAGGTTATCAGTAAATCAAGGATACAATCAATGATTGGGAAGTATCAATTCAGTAATCAAGAGATGCAGAAGGAAATAAGCGTAATCATTGAAAAGAATCCTACACTCAAAACAGAAATATCTCAGTTACAGAACTCTAAGTGTGATTGTGAAAATGAGAATACAATAGAGTGGCAATTCCCTGTCATATGCACACTTTTATTTCCATTATTTATTATCAGCTTTGGACTCTATGTTAGATTTGATAAAATTTATTTGTATATACTTGTTTTAAGTATCGGAGACAAATTTAACTGTTTTTGAATTGTTTAATGAGAGGGGTAAACCAATGAAAAAGAAATGTTTAGCGGTTGGAATCATTCTCTTGTTCGTTGGAACCTGTATCATTCCAGCCATTGCACAGAACACTGAGAAATCACTATCATCAAGAGGGAACTGGTTGTATGTTGGTGGGAGTGGACTAGGAAACTATACTCGGATTCAGGATGCGATAGATAATTCCTCCGATGGTGATACGGTGTTTGTCTATGATGATTCGTCTCCATATCTAGAGTCTGTAAAAATCAATAAGTCAATATCACTAAAAGGAGAAAATCCAGAAACCACAGTTATTAGCGATAACGAGTCCTATGATACCATTGACTTCCAAAGGAATAATATCAAGCTTACAGGTTTCACTTTAAAAAATGGTCATTACGCTGTTAAAAATAGTGTGGTTAACATCTCAAATTGTACTGTTTTTAATAACATATTTGATGGCAATTATGCAGGTGTATGGTTTGAATATAGTTTTAATTTAACAATTACGGAAAATTATTTTTTTGAGAACCATTTTGCACTTGCTATTACAAATTCTCATAATGTAATCGTGTCGTTAAATACTATCAAATTAAATGTTGAAGGAATATGTGTGGATGGAAATGAAAATGTAACTATCTCCCTAAATACAATTGAAGAGAATTCTGATTTAGGGATATCCATATACAGATATCCTTTACATACGTTTATACCCGATAATTATCAAGTTTTCAGCAACATAATAAAAAATAACTATGAAGCAATTTATAATAACCAAGAATCAGGTATTTTCAGAGATAACGTTATAGAATCAAATCATGTTGGTATAAATTTTCAATATAGTTCTAAAACCGTTATTTCAAGCAATTTGATAAAAAACAATACCGTTGGTGTAACAATCCATGATGGAAGTTATAATGAAATAATTATGAATAATTTTCTACAAAATGGGAGAGATGCTGCATTTTTTTATCACCTCAAAATTGGATTCAGAAGGCCTCATAATGTATTTAGACAGAATTATTGGGATACCAATACGTCCCTTGGTCCAAAAAGTATCAAAGGACAGTTGGAATTTAATGTAGGATTCTATCCTACTATTTTAATAAGAATTCCTTGGTTCTGTTTTGATTGGTTCCCTGCTAAAGAACCCTATGACATCCCTGGAATGAGATGATGGAACTAAAGAGAATCCTTGCAGTAGGTGTTATCCTATTATTTATCGGTGTCACAGTAGCACCAACTATCAACTTCCAGGTTGTCAAAGCATCCACAGACATCAATTCGATAGAAAATCAAAAGAACAATTCTCCTCAATTGCTTCTAAAAAAGATTCACAATTATCAAATAAAAAATATAGTTAATTACCTACGACATCTAATCTTATTGAGGATTATAGAAAAACTTAATGATTTACGATTTTCTGTATATCGGTTTCTATACGATTTTAGTACAAAGATTGTTGACCATAATGATTATTTTCCCCGAATCATACATCCTTTAGTTTTTTTTCTTGCTTGCATTGTATTTCTTAGAATACATATTGGTAAGTATTTTTGGTTTGATATATCTCAGCTATTTCATTGGGGATGGACTTATGAGGATATATTAGGAAGTCCATACTTGGATTAATCTCTTTGTTCATTGGATAAGAAAGAGTTGCTAAGGCACCATCTGAAATTGTCTGAAATGATGTCTGAGGAATAGTTAACCTTATGAAAAAGCGATTCGTCATAATAGGAACCATTGTTATCTTTGTTTGTGTTGGTTTATGTGGATGTCAGATAAAAGAATGTCCCTCTCCAGATAGTGGACAAGTAATTCCGATTGGTTGTATAGGACATAGTGAATATTATAATAAAACCATCATGATTCATTCACAATTCATTATTCGTGATAATTTAACCCTCGCTACTGAACCTTCTATCTATTATGGTAGTGAACCACCAACAATTATAGTTAATGTATCAAATGCAATAAATTCTTCCATTCTTCAGGATGGGAATACTTATTATTTTATTGGAGAATATTATCAAGTTTTTAAGGTAATCGAAATAAGACCAGGTTAATGTCTTATTTATTACAATGATGATGTTTTAATATAACGAAAAGAAGACCGTCTGAAATTATCGATGATGCTGAGGAAGAGTGACTTGATTCGCACAAAACCTGAGTTCAAAACTATACTATCTATCGGTAAAACCTATTTGCCTCAACGATAACAAACGATCTTTTTTGACATACATTGTTGATTTAATCCATTCTCTTTCATTGGTGTTGATGTAAATGGGTTTCTTCAATAATTTAACGCTCAAGGAACCAAACCACGATGTTTCGCTCATTAGCAAGCTATAAATAATTCTAACGCCAATGTAAAAATGGTGTAATATATGGAAAAACAACTGAGTAAAAGGCAGAACAGTTTACTTAGGAAGACTTTTAATACAAAACACTATTCACATTCGCTACAAGACACATAATTTTGCCGTCCTAGCTCAGTTGGTAGAGCACTCGGCTGTTAACCGAACGGTCGCCGGTTCGAGTCCGGCGGACGGCGCCTATATTTTTGTTACATAATTAAAGCGTTCTATCTGTTGGAATGCTGTTTTTTGTATACGCCTAAAAAAACAGGAAGAAATAGCTACAATACATAATATACGTCAATGTAAGACTGCAAATGAGAGTGATTATAATACAGTGAAGAGCTTTGGCCTAAACGTAAGTTTTTGCTCAAAAATCTAAAATCTGATCTAAACGTCTACATTCAAAAGGAACCGATAGGTTTTAGCCAGAAGACTCCATGCCAGATGGTAGCATTTATATATCAAACCATCATTGAATATTCGGGGAAGACATCAGATGAAACACAACACAACCAGGCAACAACCGCGGTATATTTTGGCTAGGAGAAAACCGCAACAATGAGCTTCATTTTAATGATAATGGAAGGCGCGTTGATGCTATTTTATCTGTTGGCTGGTTTGTTGTCCATACTCACATTTCTCGTGTTCCTCTTAGCAATAATTAAGATTGAAATTTACTTTTCCATTGGAGAGAGCGTTAAAATGGGCACTGTCTTCGAGATCATGAGAGCACGCTTTTTGAAAGCCGGCGTCTACCTCTGCACTACAGTCGGGTTTTTCAGAGAAGCTTTGCAGGTGGGGTAGATGAAAGACAGAACACTGAAAGTCATGGAATCGTTATCTAGCAACAAGAGCTCTTTAGCAAAATTTCTAAGGATTCAGAGGAGTATCGCAGCCTTCCCAATACTTGCTGTTTACGTTGTCGTCGGATCATATTTTACGAAATTAAATTTCTTCCACTTGCACTTCTTTCTTGGCGCACTTGCTCTTTATCTTCTTTCGGTAGCTGTCAACGGGTACAATAATCTTTTTGACATTGAAGAGGACAAATTAGCTATATCTAGTGGAATCGTGAAGGCAAACTATTTACTGAAAGAGTTTACTTGGGGTCAATTGAAATGGAATTTTGCGCTAACAAGCATCGCCCTTGCCTGTATATTGCTTCTTATTGGAAACCTGGAATTTATTGCCTTGTGCGCTTTTACGTATGCCCTTGGAATTGTATACACAAGGCCAATTAGACTGAAAAACATTCCACTCATAGGCACTTTATCCAACACCTATGGTTTCTCAATTTTGCCTGTATTGAGCTGTTTCTTTTTACTCAATGGCGAGCTGACAGCCACGATTGCATTTAGCCTGTCCATATTTCTGCCCTCATTCGCATCATGCCTTATAGCTGAAATCGCGGACCGGGAAATCGACAGGAAAATTGGAACAAGAACTACCGCCTGTTGGCTTGATAAACGCGTCAAGACAGTTATCAAGACTGTTTTGATCTTTTCAGTTGCTTTTTATTTTGTCGCTATTTTCATCCATTGGGCTGTGATTCTTGTAACCCCATTTGTGGTGGCAATTCTCTATGAAACTCGTAAGCTTTACATGGACTTTACGGATGAGAACGCCGATTATGCACTTATAAAAATAGGCGCGAATATCTCTAGAGGCCTTATTATCTACACACTAGCTGCGATAATCCTACATGAGACCGCAGCTTCTCTACTTTCTAATATTTTTTAATGCCTGAAAATTAACATGAATAGAATTACTCAAATAAAGTAATAAAAAAAAAACTTATGACGGGCTACTTTTTACCGGAGGAAGGAAACCTGAGAATCCATTCTTTATCTTTATCATCATTCTGTTTCTTTTTATTTTAGTGGGATAAATTGCATTTCAAGTTTGTGTCCGATTAATAGCGTATGTAGTATAGTTATACTACTTTTTTTTCGTTTTGATTTCGCATAAAAACCATTATCACTTGTGTCTCAAAACCGTGTCAATGCTTGACTAATCTGTCAATAATAAAAAAACTTATCGAGATGATGAGAACAGAAATTAAAGAGAAGATAGAAATTATTTGAACATTTATAAATTTTTTTATTATGTTGTTTGGCTTTTTCCGAACATTTTCCGATTATTTATAAGCAAGAGTGATAATTACAGGGTAAAAAAAGGGTGGAAATATGAAAAACAAAAAAATCGGAAGCATCTTTGCTTGTATGCTGGTATGCGCAACCATAATGATGGTTGTTGGAACATCAATAGCAAAAAACACGACACAGCAATCTTCTAGTCCTGAGATCGAATGGATACATACCTTCGACAGTATCCTAAGCGACAGGGCTTACTATGTCGACCAAACCGCGGATGGGGGCTATATTTTTACTGGTTCAACAATAGTAACTCCCCCGGGCTATACAGAACTGCTTTTGGCAAAGACTGATGGAAACGGCGAAGAATCCTGGCGCAACAATTTTCCGATTGATATGGAAAATGTTATCGGGACAGTCGTTCATCAAACAACGGACGGCAACTACATCATTGTCGGCAGCGTCGGTGGTTCCTGGCTCTGGGACGTCCAAGTGACAAAAGCCGATGCAAATGGCGACTTGGTCTGGCAGAAGAGCTTTGGAAAAAGCGATAACTGGGATCAAGGAAGAGACGTCCTTCAGACCTCGGATGGTGGCTATATGGTCCTTGGAGCCACAACATCCTATGGCCAAGGCAACGGTGATCTCTGGCTTATTAAACTTACCGCGGATGGAACCGAACAATGGAACAAGACCATAGGAGGGGCTTCGTACGATCTCCCCAACAGTTTCACAAAAACCGATGACGGATATGTCATTGTCGGTGGGACTGATGCTGTCGACGACATGGGAGATATTTGGGTCGTAAAAACGAATGATGCTGGAGACGTGACCTGGCAGAAAACCTTTGGGGATGCGAACTTCACTGAGGATGGGTTTTGTGTCAAAACGGAATCCACCAGCTACATCATCATGGGGGACCGTAATGATGTGAACAACACAGGAAGTCTTTGGGTACTTCGACTCGATGCCCAAGGGACACGTACCTGGGATCAACAGATATCGGTGAACAGCACTGTGCATGGCACCAGCATCACCACAACATCGGACGGTGGATACTTTATCACCGGCTTGATCAGTGACACGATTAGTTATATATCCGACGTGTACCTTTTAAAACTCAATCATCAAGGCGCTACACAATGGGTTAAAACCTTAGACATATCAAGCGGGTTTTCTGACGAGGCAAACTGGGGGATACAGGCACGGGATGGTGGCCTTATCGCTGTTGGAAGCACCGGAGACTTTTACAACGCAACCTCAGACACCTTCATCTTGAAGATCGAAGCTGAGAATGGCGTTGTCCTTGACTCAGTCACTGCTCGTCTTGGCGTGCAAGCTCACCTAAAGAATCTTGAATCCTCTGAAGCAACAGGCGTGAACGTCTCAATAAAGATAACCGGTGGTATACTACATCGCATTAACGTTTCCTATATGGAGACAATCAGTATTCTCGCCGAAGGAGAAGCAACTGTATCGTGCAAACCGTTCCTTGGACTGGGCTCCATTGACATTACCGTGACGGTCAACGGAGTCACCAGTGACTACGAGGGTAAACAGCTCATTATCCTGACCCAGCTTCAATCCTAGGCCATGAGCTTCTCCCTCCCCCTCTCTTTCTTTCCTTTTCCTTTTTTCAAATTATCAATAGATTTGGAGGAATACTATCATGAAAAAGACCACCTTAATCATCATGAGTGCTATCCTCATGACGTCCGCCTTCCTCGCATCCCTCTCCGCCTCGACATCATCAACAATGGCGCAAACCAAAGCATTTACCCATACAATGTTTGCCGAACTCGGAACGGAGCTTTCGTGCTCCAACTGCCACATCGCAAGAGAAGCACTCCATAAAGTATACACCAGCAATGACTATCCCTTTTACTACGTCACTCTCGTTGATTTCGTTGATACTGCCGCCATCGATCGCATCGATGAATACAACCTCTATGGATACCCCACCGTCTGGTTAGATGGTGGCTATCGAGTCGAGGTTGGTGGCCTCCCTGAGGACGAAGCGTACTACCGCCAGGACCTCACAGACTGCGGTGCACGTGCTGTCTCAAATATTGATGTTAATCTCACTGCAACCTGGCTGGGCAACGCCCAAATAGACATCGATGTCAATGTTCTCAACTATGAAAGATATTCATACAACGGCCACATTCATGTGTACGTCACTGAAGTCGAATCAACCATGGGCTGGAATGATACTGTTGGACATCCCTATACATTCCCGCTTCTCGATTATGCCTTTAACCAGAATGTCTCCATTGCCTCTAACGGCACCTGGGCAGGCTCTTTAATCTGGGATGGCCATGACCATAACGATGGTCAAGGTAATGATTTTGGCAATATCCAATTCGGAAACCTAGAAGTCATCGCCGCAGTCTTCAACTCCGAAATTCATCAAGGCTTCTCTGACCCACCGAGCGGAAACCCATTCGATGCTTACTACGTCGATGATGCTGCCGGCGTCTGGCTTGGCACTCCACATCCACCCGCGGTTCCCACAAACCCCAAACCAGTCGATGGTGCCACAAACGTTGACGTCTCAAAAGACCTTTCATGGACGAACAGCGCTCATGAGGATATTGGTGAAGACGTGTACTCTGACCTCTATTTCGGAATAACAAACCCCCCGTCACTGTTCAAGGCTAATATCTTCGAGATGAAGTATGATGTCGGCATCATGCAGTTCCATACGAAATATTACTGGAAAATTGTCGCTCACGATAACCATGGGCAGGTCACGGAAGGGCCTATCTGGAGTTTCACCTCAGCTTCTGTGCCTGACATCACACCGCCAACAGTCACTATTGAAAAACCAAAGAGCGGCTATTTCTACATCCAGGATAATGATGGAAAACAGCGTCTGCTATCGAAAAATACCCTGATTATTGGCAAGATCACCATCGAGGTAGATGCAACAGACACAGAATCTGGCATCGATAGAATCTCGTTCTTCATTGACGGAGAGCAACAGGGCGAAGTCACGACTGCACCTTATACTTTTGTGTGGTCACGGTTCAGCCTGCCTTTTACCTCTCACATGATCCGTGTCGTGGCTTATGATGAGGCGGGAAACAACGCACGTCAGGACATTAACGCACTAAAGTTCCTATAAAAACCTTTCAACGGAATTGAGAGCAATCCTTAATTCCCTCCTTTTTTTCTTTTTTTGTTTCTATTTGAGTGGCATAAAAAACATGAGTTAACACAATATGTGAATGATTAGCAAGAAAGTTTGGTTAATTTATATATTGAAAAGACGGAGGTCAAAAAGTAGGTTTTGGTCTACCTTTTTAAGGTTATAAGTTGACTTTCAAGTTATTGTCTGACTGATGGCATACCACCTTTATTTTAACCTGTTAATGTATGTTTTTAATAATGACGGACTCGGACCTGAAGTCAAATATCGTCGGTCAATATTTAAGGTATTTTTCTAAGGATAACTAATTTTGAAATCATCCATTGAAGAGGAAATTATTATTTAATAGAAAATTGGACAATTTCTTTATAATTATTTAATTTTTTGTCGTTATGGACAAGAAAGCAAAAAAAGTCTTTCGTAGTTTTTTTATGGTAATCATATTTGAGGTAATATTATGGGAAAAAAGATATTTGGCCATGAGGGGGAAACAACATGAAGAGAATTTATGTGTATTTTTGTTTTTTTTCACGGGTTCATTACTACCGTTTATGATTGTTGAATATTATTTTCAAGATTATTTTACTTTTGAACTCATCGCTATTATTGCTGGTGTCATTCTTACTTTATGTATGTCCATGAAATATCTTAGAAAAAAAATTATGCGAATGTTATATGTTAGAAACGAAAAAATTGATTATTTTTATTGGACACAGAAAAAGGAGGAAGCCGGAAGAGCGTTGTTATACTAGTTTAGGAATCGGTTATGGTGATACACTATGAATAGCATAAAACATGAGTCTTTAAACCTGCGAATGTTTCATTTTCTATGGATATGTTTTAAAGGAGATATCTGATATAAAATTGTAGAAAGGGGGAAAACAATGGATAAAAATCTACTGATTAAGAAAGGTTGGATGGTTGGAGATATTCTCTTGGTCTTTGGAATTGTCGGTACCTTGGTATTTGTTATACCCGTGTCTGCAATAATACCCCAAACACCACTGATCACAAAAAAATCTCTTGAAATGAAAATAGTTTTTACAAGCGGCGAATGGATAGAACAATCAACTGCTTTTTCAGAACGAAACCGTGGCATTAACTACATATCCTGTGTAAATGAAAGTGTCGTCTGGGCAACAGCATATAATGGAGATAATCCGGCTTATCCTTGTCAAGACTTTACCAGAACTGTAAACGGTGGTACCACATGGAATGCAAATACCATTTCTGATGCGGATAACCAGTACTTTTCGATGATTTATGCACTTGATGCAAACATCGCCTGGGCCCCACTGTATGCGCATCAAAATGGAGTCATGGGTCTTTACTACACTACAAATGGTGGGAATACCTGGACGAAACAAGAATCTGCAAATTTTAATCTCATTGGCTCATTCCCAAACTGTGTTCACTTCTGGGATGCAAATGTCGGTTGGTGTATGGGTGATCCTGCCGAGGGATACTATGAAATTTATGTAACAACTGATGGTGGAACAGCATGGACGCGAGTCCCAGAAGCAAATATCCCTGATCCATTGCTTGGTGAATCTGGCCTCGCCGGTTCCTATTGTGTTGTCGGTGATACTATCTGGTTTGGAACCAATATGGGGCGAGTATATAAATCAATAGATAAAGGTTTCCACTGGACCGTTGCACAGACACCCCTTCGCTCGTATGTTAAACCAACCTTCAAAGATGCAAATCATGGTCTTGTATTCGATATCAACACCGCTGGATCTGCAACGATAACAGAAACTTCAGATGGTGGCGTAACCTGGCAGGATGTACACTTTACTGGGCCATGTTATAATTACGATTGCCGCTATATCCCTGGGACAGTCAATACTTACATTAGCGTTGGAGCAGCATCTAACGCATCAGGTGCTTCTTATAGTCTTGATGGCGGACATACCTGGACAAACTATGTTGATGTGAGTGGAAAACCAATGCTGAGCCTTGGTTTTACGACAGGAAAAATCGGCTGGGCAGGCTCCTTTAACACCGATGAATTTAATGGCGGAATATTCAAACACATTCCAGGTGACCCAGCGCCAGCATTTTCCATTGATATTACTGGTGGAAAGGGTTTCATCGTGAATGTTACCAATGTGGGAGATAAAGATGCGACAAATGTCACCGTGGATATTATCATTACTGGCGGTTTCTTTATAAAACAAAAAGTCTTCACCGCATCTTTCACAGCGCTAACAGTCGGTTCGGAAAAAGCTGTTAATTGTGCTATAAAAGGCATAGGTTTAGGATTTATCGCACCTATTCCATCTATAAAAATAGAGGTCATCTGTGGTGAAGGTGTGACTGCAGCAAAGACCATACAAGCTAAGATTTTCTTCTCAAAGGTAACAATCCAATAAATAAAAAAAACTTACTCTCAACCTCTTATTTTCTATTTTTATCGTTTGATTCTCACAAAAAACATGATGTTCTATGCATATGTTTTTGAAGAAGAAAAACAGCTTTTCTGTATTTTTATCTCTTCCAAAACATTTAAATTAATAAAGGTGATATTAAGGATTAACTTGTTTGGAGCAGAAGAGGAATAAAAAAATGAGAAAAACGAAACTTACGAATCTATTCATAATAACAATCCTGCTTAGTAGCGTCTTTTTCACTGCCGCATTTTCGGTGAAGTCTGATGATAGAACTATCAGCCATGAAACTAAAGACGTCGGTTCTAGTGAGCCACTCCTGAAGAAAACGTTTCTTTTCGGTCGAGTTCAAAATATGATTGTCGACGGTGAATACTCTACGGTTGAAGCGGTCAATCTACGGATCATTTTCTTCAAACCATATCAATTTTTTCACTATACTGCTGAGGAACCAATTACATTCTCAAATCAATATGCCGGATTACTACATAAGGATTCTTTCTTGATTGGAAGTTTTAATGTCGTCCTACCAATCAACACCAATAGCATCGCAGTGATGAATACAACTATGGGTAACATACTCGTCGAACTCTATGAAGATAAAACGCCGATAACAACAGAAAATTTTATTAAACTCGCAAACGATGAATTTTTCAACGGTCTTGTGTTTCATCGAGTTATTGAAGATTTCGTCATACAAGGCGGAGGGTTCTATCCAAACGGAACTCTCAAAGAAAGCCCCTATGGGCCCATAGATCTTGAAATTAACCCCGCTGTTCATCATCTCGATGGAACCATCGGCATGGCACGAACAAATGACCCGAACAGTGCCACAAGCCAATTCTTTATCGACGATGGAGCGCAACCATATCTTGAGCCGAATGGCTCAGATCCCAAAGGCTATGCTGCGTTTGGTCGGGTGATTAAAGGTATCGATGTTGTACGTGCAATAGCTGCAGTGGAGACCATGACAAAATACGGCGACATGAAGGACTGGCCAGTAGATGATATAATCATCACGAGTATCACGTTTTATTTAACTCCAAGGACGAAGAACAGGAAGAGAAAAACGTTTGCTGTTTTTTCCGCAGTAACTCCATCGTCAGATGTCAATGAAACGGTGACTGTCTTTTTTCCAAGACCGAACGCTGCCATCTGTATTTTTGATTGCTCGCCAATGGGAATCGTCTGAATGGTTCCTGTTTTCGAAGCCGGGATGACAAATCCACTCGTATATTCAATCTTCCAGGAGATATTGGTTGCATCAGCCGAGCCGGTGTTATTGAGGGTTGCTGTGAGTCCTAGTCCACCTTTTAGTTCTATATCGAGAACAGGTCCAGCGATTGTCATTTCATGCGGAGTCCAGCTACTCTCCAAATCATGGATGTCCTTTGCTTTTACTTTCATGGTATAGGTTCCGGACTGTGACCAGGTGTGATTCAACGTCACTATCATGCCAGATGTGAACGGACCATACCAGCCACTATTCGTTCCATCGCCCCAGTCAATATAATAAGAGACGTCATCACTATCAGGATCGGTTGTGATTACCGTATAATCATAGGAGACTTCTTTTTGTCCGCTCGAAGGACCAGTGAGGGTTGGGGCTAGTGGTGGATTGTTCTGACTGCTTTCGTTCGTATGTCCGACCATGACGACGTGCATGGCGATAAGATTGTTTTGTCCGGGGAGGCCTAGGGCAGAGCGCAGCCCGTTTTGATCGGTGATAACCGACAGTACGTTCCCGCCCAAGTTCAGGGCAGCAGCCTCGAGGAGGATGTTATGGACGATGGCACCAGACTCGTACCACCACCATGCGAGATAGGTTTGGCTTCCCACATTCTTATCCCAGAACGGGATGATGATCCAGGGTGCTGAGGAAACCGATATGTTATCAGGATCAACAGCATTTTGAATCAACTGACGTTTATCACCTGAGACGATCAATGAAATCGAGTGTGCGGCTGCTGAGTACTGGTACACACCGCTTTGGTTAGCCGCATAGATCTTGAACGGATAAATATCGATGGCACTGGGGAGTGTGCGATGCCGTTTGTGATTGATATTATCATAGAGATAGGAAGTCCCGTATGAACACCACAGGATCTGGGATTGCTCAAGGAGTGTTAATGTCGTGGTGTTCCATGTGTTGACGATCTGACGAGTGTTGATTGCGTCTTCCAAGGTTAGCGTGTTGTTGACGACGGTTGGTAAATTCGATTGAGGCAGAGGGTTGAAGGTAAAATCATACGGAGTGGGCGGATGTCCCAGATGCATGATGATCTCAGGTTTTTCATTTGACGGAAGATCAAGGTCATAGAGATCACCGACACCCATCCCGGTCGTAATCGTCGCGAGATCTAGAGAGTTGGCAACGAAATAGACGTTCTGTGCAATCATCCCTATCTCAGCCATCGCTGCTTTCTCATCAAGAGCGATGCTTTCATTCCAGCACATACCAAACTTAATAGGTGCACCCGTGTTTTGACCGAGATATAAATAGTTTCCAGTTTTCCATAGGAGCAACGAATGGTTGGCAGCAACATAGATGTAGGTCGCGTCGCTGCGAATCACATATATCGTCGTCGAATATGTCCCGTTCGGACTGTAAACCGTTCGTCCACCGGTGGGAGTGATTCCATACGCTGCCCACAGGATTGTGGATAATTCCTCATTAGTTATCGGTGTCGCTGGATAACCATTATGGAATGACATCCTGCGGCTTATTGATCGTTCAAGCAACATATCGACTGGAAATGGCTCAGGAAGCACAATCCATTCCCGAGTGGTATCTTTTTGATTTCTTTCCCCATTAGACAATTCTGGATTAAATTTCCCTGTAGCCGGTACCAGAACAACGACAATCAATAGCATAAAGAATAGAACGCCTACTAGTTTCTTTCTCATAATTATTCCCCATGCTTCATGATAATGTCGATTGTTTATTTAAATTTTTATTCAAAAGAAAGCAGAAACTGCGGTATTTACGCTCCTTTTGGAATGTAACAACAAAACCTTATAAATATTTAAATATCACTTTTCCTATGATACTTCCTTCAGTGGGAGACGATTCAGATGGAAAAGACCATGAAAAAAAAGACCGCATTAATCAGTATCGGGATTGCAGGCATCTTTCTTATGGTGTCCTTTACCTCAGCAGTCGGTTTTCAATCGGTTCGTTCTTCTCAAGAAAATACAAACTCGCCGTTATTTCACCTTCGATTAAGAAAAATCACAGACCCTGAAAAAGGCCTCTTAGTCTCTTCATCATATGTCGGCAAAGACAAACCCCTACAAATTCCTCTCCCATCCCGAGATGTACTTACAGAAGAGATAATAAATCAATTATCAAGTGAAGCTGT
>DQIQ01000051.1 GCA_003942085.1 Thermoplasmata archaeon
TTTTGGATCATTATTCATTCGTTCTTATATCGTTTTACAATAATCTTTATATAGAACAAAAGATTCATTTAATAAGGAGAAAATCATGAAGGAAAAAATCGTAAGTATCATAATTGTAACGCTAGTTTTTGCCATTGGATTTGCCACAGCAGAACAACAACCTGTTACACCAGCAAGGCTAAACGTTGCGACTGACACAACCCTGCAAATAGAGATTATGAACAGAGATTTCGATGTCGCATATCATCTCTTTCAAATGTTTGGGTTACATGCAGTTATTCACAACAAAGGTCTTGTGAATGCAACCGATGTTCATTGGAGCATTGCTCTTAACGGTGGAATTGTCCTGCTGGGGAAGAAAGCATCGGGGGTCATTCCCAAGATGTTCCCTGATGAAAGTATCATCGTCTCACTTCCTTTGGTCATCGGATTTGGAACAGCAAAGATAACCGCTACGGTTAATGCCTCAAATGCAAATACCACCACAGAGATAAAACAAGGGAAGTTAAAAGCAATCACCGTGCTCGTTCTCCCGGGGACTGATGGCGCATTAACCATTCGACTTGAAAAAATCGCAGGCGGCCTCAAATCACCACTCCTGTTGACGCATGCGGATGATGGATCAAACCGACTCTTTGTTGTCGAACAAACCGGTCAGATTCGAATCATCCAAGGAGGGAATCTTCTTGCCACTCCGTTTCTTGATATCTCAAGTAAAATGATCAAGATCAGCCCATTGTACGACGAACGTGGTCTTCTTGGACTTGCGTTCCACCCCCATTACGTGGATAACGGAAAATTCTACGTTTACTACAGCGCATCGCCAACCAGCACAGGACCGAATCATGAAAACATCATCGCAGAATACAAAGTCGACCCATTGGATTTTAATAAAGCAGATCCCACCACAGAAAAAATACTACTGAGCATTGATGTGCCTGAGGCGAATCACAATGCTGGACAGCTTGCGTTCGGCCCTGATGGCATGCTCTACATTGGCGTCGGGGACGGCGGAGGCGAAGGAGACCAACATGGAACGATAGGAAACGGACAAAACATCAACACAACCCTTGGGAAAATACTTCGCATCGATGTTGACCATGGCGACCCTTATGCAATCCCAGCTGATAACCCATTTGCGAGCGGGAGTGGTGCCAAAGAAATCTATGCGTACGGATTTCGCAACCCCTTCAGGTTCTCCTTTGACAATGTCACTGGCAGGCTTTACGCCGCAGATGTAGGCCAAGACAAATGGGAAGAAATCAACATCGTTGAAAACGGGAAAAACTACGGCTGGAGGATCATGGAAGGAGACCACCTCTACGATCCTGCGCTTGCGCAAACCATACATATTAATCTCAGCACACTGACGCCACCGATCTATGATTACAGCCATTACGTCGGTCATTGCATTATCGGCGGCTACGTCTACCGAGGATCACAATACCTAGAGCTCCAAGGAAAATACATCTACGCTGATTTCAGCGACACCTTCTTCCAAGGTAGAGGCAAAATCTTTTATCTGCAGGAGACCAGTCCGAACACCTGGAACAACATGGAGTTCAAACTTCAACCTGATAAATCCCTAAACCATTACATCCAAGCAATAGGGCAGGATGCGGCTGGAGAACTCTACGTGCTGACCCAACACATCCCCGGTTCCTTGATAAAGACAGGTGAAGTCTGGCATATTGTAGGAGTGTGATTCCATGAAACACCTCCAATTGCTTACAATAGTCATTGCTGCACTCCTGTGCATCACCTTAGTAGGTAACCAAGCAGCCGCAACCGCACCACGATACCTAAAACTCACGTATCAAAAACAGACAAACACGCTAAAGGTCACGATCCTGCATTTTTCTCCTGCGATGAAAATCCATTATGTCTATCGGGTAGAAATCGATAAAAACGGATTGGTGTACCAAGCCCATCTCTATCTCAGACAACCCCGCATTGCCTTCTTCAGCTATACGTATAACGTTACTGCAAATCCAGGTGATACCCTTACGATCTCAGCGTATTGTATCCTCTGGGGCTTTATACAAAAATCAATCACCGTGGTTTGAAGTGTTTATACGGCCATAAGGGAGTCCGGACCTAAAAATAATTTAAGAGAATCTATTCTCGTGATAGTTTACGGTGGCGTATAGGAGAAAAAAAAGAAAAAAAGAAGAGATTTAATATCTCTTTGGTGGCCGATGTTTCTGATAACAGTCCCGACAATAAACTGGTCTAGAACCATCTGGTTTAAAGGGAACTTCTGTTTCTTTTCCACAATCTGCGCAAGTTACCTTATGCATTTCTCGGGGTGCGTCACCATAGCCACCACCACTACTACTGTTTCGATACATTTTTCATTACATCCTTTTTTTTAGTTGCGTGAATAATACAATCACTATATAATTGTATACATTGACGAATAAAGGCCAGTAATCCAGTAAAAAGAGAGGAAATATAAGTTAAAAGTTAAAATCCGTAAGGACAATAAAAGAGGGAGAAAAAATGAATAAACCATAGAATTTGTGAAGAATAAAATATATAAGATTATAGGAGATTAATTTTTAAGGGATAATTTAGTCGGGGGATTTATAATACGGAAAAAAATCATGATACTAGTTATTTGTATATTTTTAGTATGCAGTGTACCAGTGAGTGGTTTTTTTTCTGAAATTGCTATAAAGAATATCAATTACACTCCTATTAAAAATGATAGAAACGTCATTCCTAACAAATGTGCTGAAGGAGATTTTGATCCTCTTGTCGATATTGAAGTAACTGTCAATATTATCTCCATTCGAACATTAGTTGACCATAACACACATGATTCTCCAGATTTTTTTGTAAAAGTTCTTATCAATTCAGAGGAATTTTTATCTCCTCTTTGGCTAGATTCCCCGTATCTGTATAATATTAATTGGACAGCAACGGCAAATGTCCCTGATGATATCGAATATGTCGACGTTATTATTGAATTATATAAAAAAACGACAAGGGGTGAAAATCTTTGTGATATCAGCAAAGAACAAAACACAAAAACAGAAGGATTTACCGCTGAAATGTTCTATAATATAAAGACCGACCATTGGACTGGTGATGATTTTGTTGGTGATTCGAGTGGTTATGGACGATTAAATGGCTATGATGATGGAAGGTTTGATGAATGTGAACAGGATTGCGAGCTTTGGTTCAATATTGATCAAAATGAATATGATGGTGATCATATCCCTTACTGGACTGAGGTCTATGTCTATAGAACAGATCCTACTTTTAACAACACAGGAGACGACCTTGATAGAGACGGTCTCCCTATTGAATGGGAACATAAGTGGATGTATTCCCCCATTATGTGGGATGACCATGCTAGATTAGACCCAGATAATGATAGTTTGACCAATGCCGAGGAATACCGTGTGTCTTCTTGGGGTTCTGATCCCTATCGGCGAGACATCTATATTGAAATTGACATCATGGCTGAAGGGCCTCTTGGGCAAAATAGCTCAATTTCAGCTCATACAAAGGAACTACTCAGAACAGTCTTTGATCGACGAAATATTGTGTTTCATCTCGATGATGGCTGCATGGGCGGCGGTGGAGAAATCTTACCATTTGATAGAAAAACAATTCGTGATGAATTAAAAACTCTTTATAACACGTATTTTCTCCATAATGATTCGGAAAACTGGCGGATAGGAATCTTCCGCTACGCAATGATTATCCATGAATTTACAGCAAGTGGCATGGCGTATGTTGGAGATCATCCATGGCTCTACTGGCATGCACAAGGCAGCAACACTTTTGTCATTTCAGCAAAAACCATGCAGAAGACATCTATAAAATCAATCAAACCAATCGACTATGTGTTTGCCTGCGCAATGATGCATGAAACCGGACATATGATGAGTATTGATTTTATGTTCCCCATCGGATGCGACATGAAACGATCCATTCATCCACGAAATCTTGCATTTTGGCTTTTTGGTAATTATAAAAGCTGTATGAACTATCGATACGTGTATGCAATTTTGGATTATTCCGATGGATCTCATGGGCTGTTTGATCATGATGACTGGTCAAACCTTGATTTTTCTTTTTTTGAAAAAAAGAATGTCAATTCATGATAGAGCAGAAAATCGATGTTGAGATCCCTTCACATACGCTGATCTTTATGCTGATTTAATTGTACAAACAAGGTATTTTATAATTTAAATAAACTTGTCTATATTTTTAATTCCAATAATCAGTGGTGAGATATTTTATCACATTTAGGATAATTTCACCGGTAACGTTTACATCCTCTGGGTCAAAATATTTTAATACATCCCCCTCAGAGTGGTTAACACCATCTCTATGATGTAGTTTCCATCCGCCATCTTTCAGAAAACATAAAATCTCACAATGAGGATGGCTCTTTTCAAAGGGTAATGGATTACTTACTATGCCTTTTTTTAACCAGACATATTTGAGAGCACTTGAACTATCGACACGATCGTCGTACTCTGCGATTTTAAGAAGAATGCTTATTTTGGCTAAAAGCCCAATTCTATTTCCAATGATATTTAACGTTAATTTTTTATCATCTTGTCTGAATCCCACCTGATTTACATCAATCATATAGACTATGTTCTCATCAGGATGTGATGAAGCATAATGTTTTGATCCAGCACAAAAACCATGCTCCTCCCCTGAAAACCCAATAAATTTCATGGTATATTTTGGTATGATGTTTTTTTCCTTAAAATATTTCGCAATCGCCAGAACCATTCCCACTCCGATCGCTGAATCAGCAGTGCCTTGGCACCACCAGGAGTCATAAAGACAATCCACAATTACTGTTTTCGTTAGATCTGTGCCGTTAATCTGCCCGATCACATTATAACTGATCACTGAAGTATTCAAATGCTGGGCTAGCTTAAAATCGACTCTCACATTCTTAATATCCTTCAGGATATTTTCGCCATCGCTCTTATTGATGTAAATAAAAGGGATATGATTCTTATTTTTCAACAGATTCATATCATGGACATTTTCGTTGAAATCATACAAGATTATTCCCTTACAATCATCAGGATAGTTATCCCATAATAAAGAATAGACTATTGGAATTCCACCTTGCAGTTGACGAAGAACGTAATAGTTAAAATAAAAATTATCGAGGACTGGAATCTTACTTAATGGATTATCTGGGTAAAAAGCCCTATCTTGAATAATTACAACAAATGGTTCTAACTTCCCTACTATCTTTTGTCGTTGAATATATACTGAGGGGTTTAGTGGTGGACGTATGACGGTAAGGTCCTCATACTCATAGGTATGGTTCAAATCCTGATTATTCTCAGATGTTTCAAACCAAACTGGGGTGATGTACGAATCAATTTTTCTATCATTAATTTTAACAGAGAAATCAATTATTTCTAACTCATGCGTTAGATCAGGATATTCCGGGGTGTTCGTTATCTTTTCTTTATAGGTGTATAAACCCAATGCATTCATGTGTTCATAAATAATCTCTGCTGCTTTCTGTTCTCCTTTCGTCCCATATGCTCTCCCTTTTGCGATTTCACCATTTGATTCATTATACTGCGTGAAAATGATATTACTGAGATTCTCAGTAATGTTATAGATATATGGTAAGTCTAATTGTTCGAATGAATAGTCATAGGTTTTTCTTTGATTTAATTTTTCTGCATTTACTAAAATGTTGGGAGTAATATTTCCAAAAAACAATAGTGCGATTGTAGTAAACACGAATAGTTTTGGTAATACATTTTTATTTTGCATTTTGGATTATCAACTCTTCCTGAATGATTTTATCTTCTCATTCTTTGTCATTAGATGCTTTGAGAACAGTTAAATTGATGTTTTGTGTAAAGGACGTATCGATGAATAAAAGAATGATTCCAAACGTCAAACATTTCCTTTTTATGAATATCCCTCCGCCGGAGAAAAATAAAAGGTTGTTGGTTATTTAAACTTTTGTTAGGGTGAGTTCACTGTTGATGTAAGGATAAAATAGGGAGTTTACCAGTCAAGTTAGCTTGATTTTTTCGCAAAATAAAATCATAAAAAAAAAAAGATGGTGACCTTTTCAGGTCATCGAGATACGTGGTTCGAAAGCCAGATCATCAGTATTATTTCATGCGGATGAGAAACAGCAATATCGTTGCGTTTTGTTCTTTTGATGCGGTGTTCCCTGGTACTGTTGCGATGATTTTTATCACCGTTTTTCCAAAACCAATAATGGGCTTTGAGGTGAGGGTCTGTTCATCATTGGAAATAAGTGTTGAGATTGACCCGGTTGTTTTTCTTCCAGATAAAATCAATCCATCGGTTACCATGATGCTCCAATTAATATTGTTTGCTGTCACTCCACCGATGTTTTTAATGGTCGCTTTTACTGTGAATAGCCCCCCAGTAACATTACCCACCTCAAGATCAAACAGAGACGGGACGTATGGATACATCCCTGTACGCTGAAGATCATGATGGAAGGTTGGCCATTCCATTGTTGACTGATTATAAGGGGCATCGACATCCCAGACGTAGATGCTTCCTCGATATTTATCCTGACCTGTTTCAAAATCATGATCCCAATCCGAGCTTGCGATTATCTCTACTTTGTCGTCATTGTCAATGTCTGCGATAGTTGCTGGCCCTTGGGCATCGACATCTGTTACTTTTGGAAAACCAGGTATTGGTGTCCCATCATAATTCCAGGCGTAGACACCTCCATGCTGATAGATGCTTGGGTAAAATCCATCGCCAGCGGTGGTTAAAATATCAGGGATGTTGTCATTATTGATATCTCCGATGATCGTTGAATAATAATCATTCCATGTGGTTTGTTGCGGCCATCCAGATGCAAGTGCCCCATCATGATGAATGACATAGGTGTAGAAACCTAATCGACTTGCGGTTATCTCCAGGTCACCATCGTCATCAAAATCGGCAAGAGACGGAGCAGAAGCAAAATTCCATCCTTTTTCAAAAGGCCAGCCTGGTAAGACATTCCCATTTTTATCAAACGCATACAAGCCTCCAAAGCGATCATCAGGAGCCGAGCCAGCAAACTGCAGACCGACAACGATCTCGACGTCCCCGTTATTATCAATATCTCCCGTTGCAGGGGATGTAAAGATCACTCCATCGGTGTATTTCGGCCAACCAGGTACCTCCGAGCCATCAATGTTATACACATGGATGACGCCTTCGTTGTTCCATTCTCCTGATGTCGAGTTATACCCAGCGTTTTCACTAGGGTCTGCACAAACAATTTCTAACTCAGGGTCATTATCAAAATTTCCGACCGCAGGACTTGATTCAATAGAGCTTCCCCAGCTTTTGGTGGATAATGTCCATTGTTCAATAATTGTCCCATTATGATTTATGATAAGGAGTTTCCGAACGGAAGCATCATTTCCTTTAAAAATAATTTCGTCGTACCCATCGTTGTTTACATCCGCAAGAATTAACGTTGGATGATATTCCTTTAAAATGACGATAGGCCAACCGTCAAGCACAGTTCCATTATGATCGAAAACGTAAATATTTGAAGATTGAGTGGGGAGGAATAGGAAAACAATGATTTCATCGAATCCATCGTTATTGATATCACCAACAAGAGGGAGATGCAGGTTTCCACCGGATGCTTCTGTGTTTCCAACAGGGGCTGACCAGAGGAGTGCACCATTGTCACAGTACACATTCAGCTTTGGTGGGTTACCACCTTTATACACAATTATCTCGAAACGTCCATCGTCATTGATATCATCGACAACTGTTTCTAAATAACCAGCCCAGTAATAATAACCACCCTGGGAATTATACTCATAATTAATTTTCTGTGGCCATCCTTCTTTCAGGGTTGGATCGAGGTACAAATCTCTAATATATTCTTCATTTTGATATGTGGTGAAATTTACTGTAAGTCGTATTATGAAGAAATCGTCATCAGTAATTAAGCTTGTGTTCCAGATTGCTAAGGTATCATTCACTATCGCTACTAGTCCGTCATTTACTAAGAGGATCCCTATTGAAAACCATTGACTAGGGTTTTCACCAATTCCCCATTCTATGAAGTAATTCTGAAACGTTGATCCACTCGCAGTACCCTGTATTTCTATGATATCTCCTGCTCTAAAAATATCATTATTCAATGGTTGTGATAACGATATATCGTCATATGTGAGTAATGACCTATCGCCACTTGACTGACGATATTCTTCAGTGCGGAGTTTTTTCGTAAAAGCCTCATCAGGGTGTATTGATACATCTGATGTAGTCAAAATATTTTCAGTTATTAGCGAGGAAGCTATAGTTTGTCTTGTTTTTATTTCTTTATTCCCTTGTTTGTATGATTCATTATTTACATCTTTGATGTTTCCAGTTATCGTTGGTACGACACTCGTTCCTACAAACAGTATGATGATTCCAACAACCAATCCTTTTGTCCACATATCATTTCTCATGTGAGAGCCCTCCCCTGTCTATAACAGGTTACTTGTTAATATAATCTTGAATCATTTAAATGTTTGGAAATGATAAAAATCATAGAAGGGCATCGGATAAGCATTGACATGTCTTTAAAATTGTTTTTTTTTAGGATAAACAAATTACAATAAAAAAAAATAAAAAAAAAGAGAAACGGAGGGATTCCCTCAGATGGTTATAAAGAAGAGAAAGATTTTTGCTGTCGTATTTCCCCAAACCGTAGGTGGTATCGCCTCATTGCAATGGGCAGAGACAGTGAGTGTAATCTTGCCAAGACCCAAGAGGTATCCATTCGTGGTCAGTGTCTTTTCTTGATCAATGGCTAGCATTGGATAGGTCACGGTCTTTTTGTTGTCAATTCGACTGAAGATGCCACCACTAACATGGATTGATGCGTTTACATTTGTTGCGTTGGCGTCACCGATGTTCTTTATGGTTATGGAGATTTTTCCAGCACTTGCAGTGAAATTCCCAAGGACGAGAACTGGGTGATTTTCGCTCCCACCTTGGGTGATATTGATCATCTTTATGGTGCTGTTGTCGCCCCAACCTCGTACCGTATTATGGCCTTTGACAAGGTAATAGTAGGTCCCAAGAGGTTTGTTAGTGATATCGTAGTAGGGGGTCGTAATAGTGCTGGAAAGGATGGTGGTGGAGTTGAAATGAGCAATTGGTGCTATGTCATCGACATAGAAGACATCTTGATGCCCATAGGCATCTGTTGCGTAGCGGAACCTTATGAACAAGGATTTGCCAGAAAAATTATCTAAACTATACTCTTTATTAACCCAGTTACTGGATGATCCTGTATACGAATCAAGAACATAATAATTACGCCCATTTTCGCTCACTTCAACATAAGCATAATCGTAATTTTGTTGTATTGAGTACCAGCACCAGAAGGAAAGTTTCATTCCAGGTGTGATAGGTATTGGGGTGAGTGTGGTCATTGAACAGACCGTATAATCGCCACTACTTGATTTGAAACTATGGCTCCCTGAATGATACCGGGTGGTTGAAAGAGAGAACCCTTCAAGTTTCCAAAATCCAGATCCTGTCTCAGCATCATCAGTTTTCATCGAGAAGTTTTTCATTTCGCTCAGTTGGAAATAATCAGGGTTGGCATTCGAATTCTGCAGGGTCCATGAGACTCGGTAGTTCCCATCGGAATCGTTTGGCATTGTGGTGATAACTGGGGGGATGACGCGTGGCACAACGGTATCCCGGATGTTCTGAGCCTCTTGAAGTAGATATAATGCTCCGTCACCATTCTCTTTACATATCTGGTTGAGATAATTTGCTCCAGGGTGGAACTCGTTGCAGGCTTCAATACAATACACAAAGGTTGCTCTTCCCTGAACGTAGTGACTGTATCCATAAGCGAAATCAATCGTATCACCCACTGTTGGATACAGCCCGACGCTTTGATGAGGATCATAGGTTCCTGATCCTTGTTGGATCGATATCCGTGCTGCGATTTGCTGACCGACTAAGGACAAATAGGCGTTGTCAGGTGTCTGGGTGTTTGTGTATCCCCAGGGCCACATGACCGTCTCGCCGTAGGTATGGAACGTTATGGATGCACTGATATTATTGTTCAAAAAGATACTGCTGATCGCTTGGTTTTCTGCTTCAGAGGTAGGTCCTGGGCCATCGTAACACTCATTATCAGAAGAATGAGAATTAGCCCACGAGGGAACAGCTCCCCAGGCACCCCAACCGTTTCCATCACATGAACCATTGTAGTTTCGATTATTGTCGACACCATAGGTGCCATACTGCGGGAAATAATCCCGATTTTTCCGCCAATCGATTCCTAGATCATGACAATAGTAATATCCATCGGGGTTCATCACAGGAACAATCCAAATCCTCCGGTTGTTCACCATATCTGTTATCGTTGTATTGACACCATACCCGACCGTCAGATTATTTGCGATGTATAGACAGATTTCTGCCCCAGGCCATTCCCGTGCATGATGAACACCCATGAAAAACACTCCAGACTCACCTTCATCTGCACCAGGGTTATCTGAAATCTCAAGGCACCAGATGCTCCGTCCCTCGTACGTCGTCCCAATGCTGTACAGTTTTGCGATATCGGAATGGTTGGAAGCAATTCCTTCCAATATCGTTTGAATTTGATTGAGTGTATGATAGGAACCCATCATTGATGCATCATAGGCTTCCAAATCCTTGATAAGAACGGTATACGGGAGACTCATCTCAGATAATTCTTGCAGTCTATATGATGGAATGATCACATCAACCCATGCTCCAGGATTGTCACTTGCAATCTCAATGTTTTTGGGAAGCACTGGTGCGCTTGAACCAGTAGTCACTCTCACCAGCACATGATGAGAAGTAAGATCATCAAAGGGTCCTTGGAAAGGATTGCTTGCACCTACGAGAGGGTAAGCGACCGTAATCATCAGCATACACACTAAAATTCCTATTGCTTTTCTAAGTATGTTCATAGTATCCCCGTCTCTTTACTATACTTGCTCTCTATATAAATATTTTGAGCGTAATTTCGCATACAAATTATGATTTTTTTCTGAAGGTTTTCAAAAAAGGAGATATTTAAAAAAAAACAAGGGGCCCGAACCGGGAGGATATAGTTGACATTGAAAGCCCAACAGGTTAAAACCTTCCTTATTCGTGCTTAAAATCCATAAATAGAAATCTCAATATAAAGGTAGCGGAGAAGCATTAACACGGTTTTAA
>DQIQ01000052.1 GCA_003942085.1 Thermoplasmata archaeon
CCCCCACTAAGAAGACTCTTCAGGTAGAATCTGCAGATTTTCTTATCGCGGGCATAATAGGACGATTTGAAAGAAACTATAAAAAAGCGATGGACTTCACGGGCCCAGACGAATATCAAAAAGTCATGGGAGCACAGGTCAATTCCGCTTGGTATGGTCCAGACGCTGTCAAAGGATTTTTCGACAACATCGTTCAGGCCGCTGGGAAACTTTACGTAAAGGGCCACGTGGGATATACTGGATCAGCGTATGACGGTGTCTGTGCGACCGCAACCCTCACAGATCAAGCGTCTGGTCACCTTTCTACATTGAAACTCGAAGCCGCGTACCAAGAAGAGCTTGATTATGGTTCAGCGGGAAATAGAACCGGATATCAAATCATAAACGGCGCGCGATTCACCACTGCTCTTGATGGGGCAACCGGCGCGGCGGATGAGTTTACGATTCTTGATTCTGTCGCTCAAGTTAAAATAGGCGACATGATTAAGATAGCGGCGGGAACCCCCGTATATCGCAAGGTAACAGGGGTGGATGAAAACGCTCGCAAGGTTTCTTTCACAGGAGCTGTGGGATCTATCATAGCTGATAATACCGCTGTCACTGTCTTAGGATTCCAGATAAAGACTTACAGAAAATCAACAACGGGTATTGTTGCAGAAGTGGAAACGGATCTTGGGCTTGTATGGTGCACGATGGAACCTGAAGTCGGTGATTACTACGCGCCGAATGTACACGCGGCGAACAGCTATCTAAAAGTAACTGATCTTGCAAGTGCGAGTTTGCTCAATGAATCTTTCCCTCAGGACGTATTGACCACGGCTTATCTTGCTTCTGGAGCAGATGGAACAACCCCTACGACCTATGCACATTTCGCTCCTGATCTTCTTGCGTTTGATGGTTTTCCTGTTCGTATACTGTGCAATCCTGAATCCACAGACGCGGCTGTGAACGCGGCGGGAGAAGCTTATTGTAAAGCAAGAGACGATGAACCCAAATGGGTGTACAACATTCCAATGGATAGAACAAAGGCTCAGCTCCTTGTTATAGGAAATTCTTATCAGAGGAGTTCGAAAGTTCTTGGAGTAACCACTGCGAATTGGTTGGAAGTGAGTGATCCTTTCAGTTCTTCTCCCAACGCTCCCGCAAGGAAAGTTCCTAATGTGGGTCATATCGCAGGATTATGGATCTACACAATCTCAAATTTTGGGATACACTACGTTCCCGCCGTAGCTTCTGCGCCTATACAAGGAGTGATAGGAGTGGTCGGGGATACTTTCCTCAATGATTTTGACAGAACGGACATCGCAAATGCAGGAATAAACGTTATCCAATTCGTGAAGGGAGCGGGTTACTGTGTCCGTTCCTGGGTAACACCATCTACGACCACCGAGTTCCGATTTGGAAATGGGATAATGATGCAAGGGTACTTCAAAGTCTCTGTGAAAGACAGTCTTGATGGGACGCTTAACGAACCGAACAGTATGGCAAAGATAAGGTCCAGTCGAGATGCAGTGATCACCTTTATGCACGGAATATGGCAAAGGGGGTCTACAGGGTACGCACCGGAAGGCGAGTCCTTTGGCCAATCAGAGAATGAGGATGGTTCTGTCACAGCGTTTGAGGATCATGTACAGGTACAAGCAGATATATTCAACAATCCCCAGAGCAGTATCAATCTGGGAAACAGAAACATAGATAGCTGGTTTACGTATCCGTCCCCCGCTGGATCTATAAAGATTGCAGTCGGGTTCATGTTAAGATAAGGAGAAAAGAACAATGCAGAAATATCAAATGGCTGAAAAGAAAAGGATCTACTGGGACGGAGATGAGTTAGACAGCCTTGCAAAAGTTGATGAAATAACTCTTACAAAGATGCTCGTGGATGTCCCTGGGTTCAAGATTATTCATCAGGTAAGTGCGGATATAACGAAAATGCCCCTTATCGGTATGCAATACGTTATACGTCGGGATGGGAATGCGTACAAGTTTCTTTACAAGTTCTACGAAAAGAATGAAACGAAGGATCTTGTCATATCTCGTACCGATGCGCATGGAGATGAGTTCGCCCGAACTATCTGGGAAGCTTGTGAATGCGTGGAGTTGACAGAACCGCCCTATGATGCCGCTTCCCCTACGTTTGCAAACGTTACTGCGAAGTTTACGGCGTACAGTAGATTAAGACTTATATAAGGAGGAATCATGAGGTTGCCAGTTCCTATATTCCGCAAGGACACAATATACACAGAATGTGTCCTTGTGAAACCAAAACCGTTCGTCATAGCGAACACGAATAAGACCTTGGATCAAACAGGAAATTTTTTTGACGCTATGCGACAATTGTTGAATGGATGTATTAAAGAGTTTAAAACCTCCGAGGATATATCTGTATCGGATGAGGTGGGGATAAAAACACTTATTCCCAAACTTCCTTATAAGTCCGCGGAATATTTAGGACTCTTATCTGTCGCTTTTGTTAGCCCGGAAGATGATGGTATCGAAGGTGTGTATGATTGTCCACGATGTAGGCACAGAATAATCTCAGAACATTATCAAAAAGATGGGCTTGAGTACGACACAAGGGATTTTTTGAGTAAGTTAAATGTGTCTTATTATGAGTCGGAGTCTGGGGAACAGGATTTTGAATTTTCTTCTCCTGTTCAAATAGTGGATAAAGCTTCCGGGAACATAGCGCAAGAAATTTCGAGCATTACGATGAAAATGCCCACTCTGGAAAGCGCTATAAATGCTTTTACAAAGATGGGAACTTCAGACAGGGTTCGTTTACAGTTGGCACAGTTCGCGGAAGCGATAGTTGCCGTGAATCATGTTCCAGTAGACAATAAATGGAGAAACAACTACGGGCTCTATGTGTTGGAAAATCCAAATGATATGGAAGATGTTTATCAAATTTCAAGATGGATTAATCAATATGGACTCGATTCAACCGTAGAAAAAACCTGTTCAAATTGTGGGAAGGTCTGGCGACCCGTGGTTAATACCTCAAATTTTTTCGCTTCCGGTCTCCAATCATTGTAGAGATCGGTGACCGGAGCGAACTTCTTTCGATAGCTGGGTCCCTTGCGTATATAGATTTTTCTATGGACATGTTTCTAAAGGAAGCCTTTGCGATAGGATTTTATTCAAAGGGAGCGTATAATTTAGATGCAGTAAAGTCCTTGGATTGGGAAGAGTACGAAGAAATAATTCGAGACGTCAAAGAAATTAAACGATCAGGGGAATCTACGGAGAGCGCGGATGGATGAAGGAATTCTCTTAACGATGAACGCGGCACAGTTTGAAACGGCCATCAAGAAAGTGGTTGACGGTTTCAATACGATGGATAAACACGCGAAAAAGATGTCCGATCAACTCGGCCGTAGTGCGACAGACATGGCGAGCGCGCTCATGAAAAAGGCCGCACATATGACTGTCGCTTTTTTGAGTGTTCGTTCCGCTCTTTCCTTTCTTCCAGAAATAGGCAGAACATTCGAAGCTTCTAAAAATATCATAATGAGAAATCTCTTGTGGCCTCTTAGAAAAGAATTGATGCCCTTACTGCAAAAAATACTTGACTGGGTACGAGATCATAGAATCGCTTTTGTCAAAGCCGGAACAATTATCGTGGGAGTGTTCCGTGTGGTACGAACTATCGTCGGGGGGATAATCGACGTTTTGAGAGTATTGATAAACCGTGTAGCAAACGGCATAGAAGCCATATTCGGTAAGAGTACACAATCCGCGACCGATATGATTAATGTGTTGTTGTTTAAAATTGCCGCAGTGTTCATCATTCTTCAATCTATACTGGAACCTGTTTTTGATTTTATAGGAAAAGCAATCAATGTGGTCATAGGAATCTTTAAAGATTTTTTTAGTGGAGTCATCGCAGGAGCGGGTAACCTTGGAAAAAGTTTTGGTGGTATAGGAGAACGATTGTCAGAAATAACAAGACTTCTTGGAAACATGAACGTGACAGGAAGTGCATTGGGAAAAACGTTCAAAACCCTTGGGATAATTTTGGGTACGGGTCTTAAGCCCATCCTTTCTGTCATATATACATTGGTGACCGGAATCGCTCAACAGTTAGACTACATGAATACGATGGAACAAGTCCTTCTTAAACGAAAAAGGGGGGATGAGAAAGGCGCGAAGGCCGAAATCGAAGCTCTTAACCAAAGAACAAAAGAAAGAATATTCGCTGTCGGCGGAGAATGGAAAGACACTGGTATGAACTTTGTAAATGCGGGAAAAGAAATAAAGAAAACCTGGTCGGAACCACAGGTCACGGCTACAGAAAAAGCCGTCACACAAAATAAGACAAACAATAGTAGTATGACTCAGAACAATACGATAATAGTTAACGGGGCGAAGGATCCGAAAGACACAGGACGCGCGGTTCATGATGAGTTAAGAAAACAGAAAGAACGCTCTATGGTTCCGAGATAGTATGAACTCTAATAAATACCTCAACACTAAAAATTTTGCATATAACGTTCCTTTTTGGATGTATGATATAGATAATAAACAACTTATCACGTCTCCGTTTATTCCTTCAGATATAAAGGATATGAAGGGTATTTCTTTGACAGAGACAGATATTCCTGGATTAAATTTTCAGCCGATTAATTATGGGGGAGGAAAAAATAGACACATATCCTTCACGCTTCCTTTATTGAAAAAGAATAATACGGCGGGAAACGTTCTTGTCCTGAAACAGTTCGAGAATCTTAGAAATCAGGCGACCGGAATGTTCGGAATGTTCAGTGGACAATTTAAACCAAACCCCCGCGTTCTCTTTAATTACGGCGTTGGAAGTGTCCCCCTTGTATGGTGGGTCCCAAAATGCGACTTCACCCATAAACAGGGGTGGGTCAATCAAATGGGAATGCCCATGTACTCTGAAATTGAAATAGAACTTATACTCGATGAAAGTCATGCTCTATATAAGGCCGAGGAAGCTTTTCGAAAATTTGCGAGTCTTGCAGGAATGGCTCAAGGAATTCTTGACGTGTATAATTCGCAACATGGTAAGAGGCCCTACTGATGAGAGACACAGAACTTGAAGACGTGGAATTTGTAGCCCCAGACGGGAACACCGTTTATGTAAAAGACATGAGAGAGATACCAGTGTATTCCCTAAAGGAATCTTACTCTCCTAAGAAAGAAGAAACTCTTGATCTTATCGCAGTCAAGATATATGGAGATGATTCAGAAGCTGATTGTTACAAGATACACGACTCAAACGCTGAAAACATACTGGATAATGATTTTGAAATTGCAGGGATACCCTCTCTAAGGATTCCTAACTGATGGCAATAGGATTATTTAATAGACAATCGGCATTTTTTATGGTGGATGTTCCTTCTTTCGAAGGAAAAAATTCCCCCATATTGGACAGAGATATTATTTCTTTTGATATAGACGAAGAACTCGGAAAAATATTATCCGGAACACTTTCTCTATATGATCCAAATAATTATTATTCACGGGTCCTGAGACAAGGAACGAGATTAACCCTTGGATGGGGATATAAGGATCCGGACACAAATCCAAGAACCGTATTGATGAAAACGAATTTTGCCGAATTAAAAGGAAGGGGTCTACGACAGAATGTTCATGGACACGTAACGAGCCCCAGTGGTTCTGGATCCGCTACAGGAGAACAGGTATATAATGTCAGTTTTTACGGCACGGAAAGCAGATCCAACAATACTCCAGAGATATTCAGAAGAGGAAAAAAGGCGGATGTAATCAGTTCCGTGCTTAGTAAACTGGGAGTGCTCGTTGTTAATCAGTACATAGATTTTGTGAGAGGAAAGGAGCCCATAACAGAGTACACTCAACCTATTCAGTGGGAAACGGATTTTCGCTTTTTATTACGAATGGCCTTTGAATGGCGCGCGGCGTTTAAGATAGGACAGGACACAAGGGGGACGTTGATAGGAGTTTTTTCAGACTACTCTTCTCCGCAAATGGAAGCATACTCAAAAAGATGTTCCAATGCGATAGGAGGAAGCTATGTTACTGTCAACTATAAAGGAAATCCGTGCAATGTGAATTCCTATACGTGGTCTCTAAAGACAGGTCTTGATGGTTCTGGGGATAACGTCAGAATTCAAATGGTGAATGGACAACCTCAGTTTTTTAGATATCGAGCAGAAACACAGACCGTAGAAACGTGGAAACTCAACCCGGATAAGATTAAGAACGAGGTGAAAAGAAGACCATCCACAAGTGAAAAGGTCGCTGTCGGTATTGAGTGGATGAAGAAAACTAAGTTTTCTGAAGTATCTTGGGCGTTTGATAAATGCGCTGAAACAACGGCTCCACAGGGACTTGGATATGAGATGAACTTACAGATGCTCGGAGATCCTCTGTTTACGCCCGGTATACGAATAGAATTTGGTGCATATGCCTCCGATGTCGGCGGGGGATTTCCTGATTTTTGTTATCCTGTAAAAGGAAAAGAAAAGATTAGATGGTGGATAAGCAAAGTAAAGCATACGATTGATTCAAAAGGATATAACATGAATGTCGATGTTCAAGACGCCTTTTTAATAAATGGTGGAGTAATGGTTTCATGAATTCGCGAGATTTCTATGATGACATATGCGCTATCGTTCGTGAAGAAACAAAATGGTTGAAGCACTATTCCGCGAAAGTGTTAGACGTCAATGATAATTTGAAGATGGGTCGTGTGCAATGCGCTATTTATGAGTTTAACTGGACCGATAAACAGATGGGGATTTGGGCATGGCCACGAGAGAAGCATTCTATCAGTGTTCCCATTGTGGGGGCTTGGGTGGAACTGTATTTTATGAATGGCGATCCTTCTCGCGCGGTATACATTGGGTCATCGTGGGAATCCTACGCCGGAAAAACCCCTGTAAAAAATTATGATGGGCCAACAAAGAGGGTAATTTTTGAAGATCCAAATAGTAAAACGAAGAATATTAAGTATGATGGATCTTTGTTAACCATAAACGACGGAACGGAAAGCTTTGTATTGGGTACGACGTTTAAATCTTATCTGGATCAATTAAAAACATGGATGGATGCACACGCTCACTCTGGTAGTGGATCAGGGCCTCCGGCTTCTCCTTCGCCCACAATCCCCACAATCCTATCGACGGAGATAAAAGGAAAATGACTTGGGATGATTTCTTTTATTACGGAAAGAAGGATGTCAAGGAAGAAAATGCTTCTGACCTGAAACAGCTTCTTATGCAACCGAAATACTCTCTATTTTACAATAGAGGATACGGAGTGGACCATAAGCACAATTTTCCCCAAGGATTCTTCACGGCGGTATTTTTAGCCTTTTCTATTGTTTCCGCCGTTAGTAAAAGAAATGAAAAAGTATCTGATGGTTCAGGTGATTATCCTGATAGAAGAATAGCCGTTAGTCAAGATTATATATCTATCGTAGATACGGCTCCCGGTTCCCGCGACATAAAAGTAACGTATCTTAATTACTGTAGTGAGCTAAGGCCTGGATCAATCTCTGTACCGGTGGTGTAAAAATGGCAACTCCTTTTCGATACACGAGCAGAACATTCACAACGCTCTTAGCTGATCTCAATGCGATAGCGGAGTTGGCAGATAAGCCCGAATTCTTCAAGACGATGATCTGTGGTCTTGGGGATAATCTGCACATGAATCTTAATGCGGTTGCAAACAACCTATACTTGAGAACATGCTACACTATGAGAGCTCTCGTGGATTTATTGAAGCTCATAAACTACGAACTATCCATACGCTCTCAGTCTACTGGAGAACTCGTATTTTATGTAGACAGAACACAGATTCCTCCATTAACATTTACTGCGGATGAATTAAAGGGTGCGACACCGGGGTCAAGCTCCCAATCTTCCCTTTCCTTCAGATCAAGAACCGCAAAAGTTTTTAATGCCGCCGCGTACACAGTGACCGGAGTGAGTACCAGCAATGACACTCTTACAACGGCTACCACCTTCCAAACAGGCGATCTTGTGCGGGTTGCCTCTACGGTCTCCCTACCTTCTCCCTTATTGAGCACGGAAGACTATTACATTATCACAACCAATGGACTGGACATATCCCTTGCGTTAACATTGTCCGACGCGCTTCAGGGAAATAAAATTGATATCACTTCCTCTGGATCAGGGATAATAACGGTTATTCCTTGGTCATTTCGTATGCCTTGTTACCAAGAAACCTACATATCCGCGTACTTCTCTATTGGAGCAGGTGACGGAACAGAATGGCAAGAGTTCACCCTTCCTGATCTTGATATTCTCAGAGACACGATATCCATCTCTGTTCTTGGAGACACAAGTTGGTATCGCGTGGATAACTGGGTCGATTATTACTCCACAGATAAAGTTTTCAAAGTTCTTTATGACGCAGATGGAACGTGCCGTATTCGCTTCGGGGGTGGGTTATACGGTGTAAGACCTACGGGAGATATACAAATTTTTTATGCTACAGGTGGTGGTGTTCTTTCCAATGTGTCGGTTATTAACTCTATTACGAGTTATACAGGTGGGAGTTCTTACATAACGGGAGTTTCAAACACGGCGGCGTTCACCGGCGGAAGTGAATTTGAATCTATGGAGAGTGCAAAGGTCACCGCTCCAGAACTACTCAAGGCGCGAGATACTTTTGTCACTCCATCTGACGGAGTGTATCTTTCTCAAAACTATGCGGGTGTTTCTGTCGCTAACGTAATAAGAAACGCTTATGGACCTCTTTCCTGCCAAGTAGTCATTATTCCTGACGGAGGAGGCGTCCCTTCTTCGTCGTTAAAGACAGCTCTTCAAGCTTACTTGATAGAAAGAACACTCATGGAATCTATGGACGTGCGAGTGACAGATCCCACATATCACACCGTGAATATAACAGGCACCGCGAAAGAAAAAACGGGCTATGTATGGTTGACCGTGCTCGACTATCTTACACTCGCTATCCAGTTATACTTTGGGGAAAGAACATACGAGTTTGTAGACATTTATAATCAAAGTGGAATAGCGATCGTTGTCGCCGCTATAAACGCACAGTTCTCCCGATCGTACAACAGTGATAACTATACAGTCATCCAAGGTATGCTGGACAATTTTGCTCCTGAAGGGAGTTTTTCTGTTCCTGATTTTGGGGCGACATACGAGGAATCCCAATTGTATGCATATTGTCTACTCGTTGTCCCAGGGTTATCCTTTGTGAATATCACGGTTCCCACTTTTCCTTTGGTTCTCACAGAAGATGAGATTTCAACTATTGGATCAATCTCAATAACTCAGGCTCCATAATTATGAATTCACTGGAAATGTTCCCAAATGATTTGATAGAAGATTCTACAAAGAATACTTCCGGAGTCGCATTGTCCGATCATATAGATGATGTATACGAAGACATAGATATACTGATAAAAAAGTTATTGCATATCTACGATCCAGGAGAATGCCCCGTAGAATCTTTGGAATTTCTGGGAAACTTTGTTGCGGCGGGAGTTTCCTCTTACGACTCTGAAAGAACAGCGAGGACTAAAATCGCTTATGCGGTTTCGAGTCACAAGAAAAGAGGTTCTTGGCAACAAAGCGTCAAACCGAAAATAGATTCCATCGCACTTGGAAATGCAGTATTTTATCATTCTCCTTCTGCTCAATGGATATGGTTGACAGGATTTCTTGGAGAAGACCCCACAAAATATTGGGCGACGTTTGGAGTGGATGGAATAGACGATCTCTTGGGAATAGATATCGCAGGGAGTTGGACAGAAGATATAATCCCTGGAGTATTTTATATAGACGTAGATAATGCCACACTCACAACGGCGCAAGTTCAGCAGATTGTAGATTCAATTTCCTATGACGATATACCCGCGTATTTTCGGGTCATCTTAGGATACGCTTCTGGTGGAGTTTTCACGGTATACGACACAATAGGATAGGAGAAAAATCATGGCTATAGATAAACATGTCAACACTCTATGGGGAAGCGGGATACCCTTGATAGTCGGAGATTGTTATCGAGGACAAGATCATATAAGAGACATTCTGTATGCTTGGGATCTCGCAGGAAGGATTGTTCAGAAGGCTTTGGGAACTTTTCCTGTTCTTCTTTCTGGAGGCCTTGTAACTCAGGGTTCTGGGGACACGTTAAACATAACTCCCGCATCGGGGTTAGTTTCTTATGACGTATCCATTCCAAACGATTGGACCGTAGTGCCCCCCGCAGAACTCGCGGCGGTTATGACAAGGCTTGTACAGTCTATACAACAAACAAATCTCGCTATCGCTTCCGCAACCCTTAACGGAGTGGCGACTAACTACGTAAAATTAAGATACGCCGAAACGAATGGCAATACTCGTCAACGAGCGAAAGCCGCTGGTGTCTACGCATACGAGCTCGTTCCTTCTTTCACTATCGTCGTAAACACGACAGTACCTACGGACTACGACATAGTTCTCGCGACGTTTGTTGGAAACACCGGGGGGACATTTGCAATAACACAAAGGATTTCCGAGGATGTG
>DQIQ01000007.1 GCA_003942085.1 Thermoplasmata archaeon
ATCAATAGCCATAGTATCCCTATATACTACTACTGGCACCACCCATGACTTTATCATAAATCTTCTGCAAGTCCTCCTGAGACTGGAAATTATAGTGCATCAGGTCCACATCGCCTTTAAGACTGTGGCCCATTAAAATCTTCTTGATGGATGTAGGTCCGCCTCTACGGTCCCATTCTTGACTGAAATATTTACGCAGGTCTTTAACATGAAATGATGATGGTCTAAAGATTCTCTCGATATGCCATTGATTAAACAAGCAATTCAGATTCGATTTATCTGAGAAATAATCAAATAAAGCTTCTTTTGCACCATCACTGAAAAATGATACTCTACTCCTCTTAGTTTTCGTACTCTGGCAATTATCAGGATTATGATTAATACGCACAACTCGGTTCTGAATATCAATATCCTCAAGAGTCAGCTGATATAACTCTTCAGCTCTCATCCCAGATGTACATCCAAGTAAAATAATAGCCTTGACCTGTTTAGAATATTCATGCTTCTCAAAATACGCTAAAGCATCCTTGATTGTATCCTGAGTCATATGTTTTGGTATACACTCCGGCTCTGGTGGTGGATTCAATTTATTAGACCATTCAATATCGAGATATTCAAGGAATTTACGTATCTGATAGACACATTTTCGATAAGATGCAATAGAATATTTTTCTTTGATACATTCAAAGTATTCGAGTGTTTTTGTCTTATCAATTTTCCATTCAATATAATCCAAATACTCAGTGAGGAATGCTTCAATACGACCTACCCATTTAATGCTTAAACCCTCTACTTTTCTAAATCCAAGGTATTCATGTATCTGGCTTTTCTCAACAGGAGGGGAAACTGCCTCCGGAGCCTCTGACTCGGGTTCAAATCCCGACAGGTCCGCTTTATCTTTGTTTCCAGACTTGGTTAAGTTTATAACGCTGGACGTTCCATCGGAAGAGCTGGTCCATCTCGAAGTTGTACTGTTTTTTATACAAAAATATAAATCGCAGACAATCGGTGATAAAAAGTGGACCACGTAATTTCATACCATCCCTGATATATTGTTTCATCTGCCAGTGTTTCACCTGCCCAAGGAACTTTTGTTCTTTTTCACAGAGTTTCAAAATATCGGTCCCCGGTAATGGATACAGCAGTCCAAAGAAGATTTCATCGGCATGAAGTGTGTCTGCCATCGTTAAGGATTCATGCATCATCTCAACAGTTTCAAGGGGTGCTCCGACCATGAAATAGAGCCGTAGCTGCAGGTTATTTTTCCTAATGATGTCAACTGCGCTAAATATCTCCTCATTGCTCATCCCTCGATTGTATACCGTATTTCGGATAAACTGATTTCCGGTTTCAACGCCCATGCGCACCTGGTAACACCCTGCGTCTTTCATTACCGTCATTAGGTCATGAGTGACCAGATTTGCTCGTATATTTACATTCCAGCGGATTAATTTATGAAAACCTCTTTCCTTGAATTGTTTGCAGAACTTTAGGACAAAATCTTTGTTTAAAATAAAGGTATCGTCGAAGAAATAAAAATACCGGAATCCCTTGTCATAATATTGTTTGATCCGCAGGTCAATTTCTTCTATGACATTTTCCACGCTGCGGAACCGCACATAGGTTCCTTTTAGTATCCGGCGTAACGCATGATTGTTGCAGTACGAACACGAATACGGGCAACCTCGTGACGCCATAATGGGAAGGTGATAATTGTAAATGAAAAGACATTTCTGTATATCGAAATCATCAAAATCGGGGAACGCAAGTAAATCCAAATTTGATATCAGCCGCCTTGGTGTATTTTTTATGATTTTTCCTTTCTTTTTATACCAGATGCCATCAACCGCTGAACAATCTAAGGAATTGTCAAGGAGTTCTTTGAGAAGAAATTCTCCTTCCCCGATGCACACCATGTCGATTTCATGATTCCGGATCACTTCATCTGGGGAAAGGATCACATGCGCCCCTCCGGCGATAATAGGTATGATGCTGTGTTGTTTGATGAACCGTGCGATCGTAAGTATTGTGCTGTAATTAAAACTCAACATTGAAAAGCCGATGAGGTCAGGGCGCTCTTTTTTGATTTCAGCAAGGACGCACTGTTGCCAGTCATCTGAATGAAAAACCAAATCAAGGATTTTTACCTCATGGGTAGTTTTCTGTTTAATAAATCCTTTTAACACCGGTAAAGAGATAGGTGGAAGCATGGAAATTGATGTCGAGCTTGGTGGTTCAATGAACAGAACCTTCATTGGTTTTCCCCCGATAAGTCAATAACGAGTATTGATTTATAAATTGGATACCATGCAATATTCCAATACTGATTTGGTTTCGATTTTCGGTGTGAAAAAGAACGTACCTTTATAAGTTCCCTGCGGATGAAGGGTCACATTTAGATGAACCCGAAATGTGGGGTGAGTTATTAATGGGAGAAGCTGAAAAAATACAGAAGAACGCTTTTTATGTCTCACTCTCAAAAGAAGGCATCACGATAAAAGAAGAAAGCGACAATATCTCTGAAATTGTCGGCCATCTAAAGGAAGATGCACTCGAGTGGATGGATTTTACCGTTGAAAATATCCATGAGGATAGTTTTGTGATTGCAACGTCTCTGAAGTTTAGTTTGCAACAGGTCGCAAGCGTGCTGTCTGATCGGTATTCATCCTATGAGGATTTGGATACTGAACTTGGACTCATGTTACCAGCTGTCCGGGTTGAACGATTCGATGTAAGGGTGTATCCCCTGCTTATTTTCATCCGTAAAAACCTGATTATCACCATTCATCCGAAAGAAGTCGTACGGCTGCAAAAAATCTACCGGTACGCAGATATTTTCATGAAGAAGATCCGTCAAGACCTCCCATGGAATGATAAACTGACGATTTTACTCACAAGGATTATCGATGAGAATAACCAGAAAAATTTCAATGGTCTTCGGATGATCGAAGAAGAAGGCGACTATCTTGGAAAGTTCCTTGTCGACCCGAAGTCATCACGAGAGAAAATCGGTCAAGATATCTATACCATGAAACACGCCCTTATCACCTATCTTAATACTTTGTGGGCGTCATGGGATGTCATCAATTCACTTCGATACGGTGATGCAGAGACAATCACCGATAATCAAAAATTACTGCAAAGGATCGGTATTCTTGGTGATGATATTAGCAGACAGATATCGCTAGCAGAACATATGAGCGAGGTGCTCGCTTCTGGTCTTGAAGTCCTGCAAAGTATCTACAACAATCAACTGCAGATCCTCAATAACCGGCTTGCTCTCATGGTCGGATACCTGACCATTATCGGTACTGCCCTTCTGGTGCCAAACACTATTGCGACCATAGCAGGGAATCAAATGTTTCCTTTCACAGAACTGGACATCCCAGCGTATCTATCTCTTCTTATCGGATCAACGATTATTGCCACGATCGTTTCCTGGTGGGCAGTTAAGAAGTATGGTCTGCTTCCGAAAAGACCTGATGAAAATGATACGCCAAAGAAAAGTGCTGGGAAAACGTAAAGAGAGTTGTTAAAAAATCTTCGGTATCATTCTCCAGGGTACTTTTTTCATATATTCTCTGTACGGTTCGCCATACTGTCCTTGTAATACTTTTTCTTCGTCAATAATGCTCCAAATCATTAAGGGGATTGCGATTAGCGCGATTATGATGGCGAATATGGAGTAGAAGAATAATGAAAGACCAAATCCGACGATGAGCAGGGAGGTATAATGAGGGTGTCTGATGTATTGAAAAATCCCACCCGTGACCAGTTGTCCTTTGTAGGTTTTATGCCAGAAGATCTCCCATTTGAAATAGACAAACGTGCCAAGAAGAAAAATGATGCAGCCCAGAATAACGGTCAGAAGTTTTGGTAGGGGGATTTCCCATACGCCATAATATGCGGTGAGCGGTCCGATCAGAATGATCAGCAGCAATGGTGCATAGTGGACAATAAACAGCGCCCGGAGTTCTTTTGGTGGTTTGTAGTGGAACATAGCTCTTAGATTATTTGTATGCCACCTTTTCCAATCTCGATGCTCTGTGGTTTGAGCGTATGTTTGGTGCTCCGCATTTTCATGACAGCTAGCTTCCGTCGATCCATGGTCGGATCCAGGCTAAGGATGATGACGCCATCTGCAAGGAATTCGGAGAGGCCATCTCTGGAATAATTCGTAGAGCCAGATGGTAGCTCTGAAGTAACGACTGCGGTACATCTTGAGGATTCCAATGCGTTCATGATGTAATGGAGATGTAATCGTCTAACTGGGAAGTTCCCTGAGGAGATTTCTTCATGGTCAATGTTATCGACCTCGCTGGTGAATTCAGGGTTGTTAAGATAGATAGGCATCTCAGATATAGGGGTAATGGAGTCAAGAACGACACGGTCATAATTTCCAGAGAGAATCTCATTGATCATGCTTTCATAGATGAGTTTTTTGTTGATATTGAGAAACAAGAATTTGACCTGTCCGCTGTCGATCACTTGTTTGAAATTAATACCTAGTTCCGTTGCCTGGAGAAGGAGCCCTTCGATTTTTTTATCAAGGGTAAGGTAGAGGCATTTTTGTCCTTCTTCAGCGCCTTTGGCGATGAATTGATAACAGAAGATCGATTTTCCACTCCCTGGAGGACCTGATACCAGAGTGATGCTTTCTTTAGGGAGACCACCTGAAAGAAGTTCATCAAGTCCTTTAATACCTGTTTTGACTCGTTCTATTTTCCCCACTGTAGCTTTATTCTCAGTTTGGATGAGTGCCATGTTCCATCCTCGGAACTGTATAGATGTGCGTGTATAATTATTTTGTCGTTCCAATTCCCAACATGCATGCTTATTATTGGCATGGTTTTTTCATAGTATATTAATATTTATGAAAATATTTATATATTTACAAAGTGAAATATATAATTAAGAATGATGAGAATGAATGACATGACCGCCAAGGACATTAAAATCTGGATCTGGGTGCAAAACAATAGAATACTCAAAGCCATTTCAAACAAAGAATCAGGCACCATTACCATATACGACGAATTCGACAACATTATTCTAAGGAGAACAGGTCTTTCGAAACAACAGGTCAAAACAATCGAACTTATCTTTGCAAGCTACAGAATCGGAGATCGTAAGGAACCATTCACCTACTTGTAGTTAGGGAGCAGCACCTGGCGTTCCGGGTACACTTTTATCCCTTCACTGGAAATATCTAAAGAAAATACTTTTTTCTGATGATTCGAGTACCGCATCTTTAGCACTTCAATGGCGTTTTCTCGTCGATCACCCCGCTGGATGTTATATAATACAAGGATTCCATCAGCTAAGAATTCCTCAATTCCTGTATCACTGAACCGAATCGGCATAGGCTCTGTCTCGGTGATAAGAAACGATGTTGCACCAGTTTCCTCAAAAAAGTTGAACAGTTGCTGCAGATAAACCCTGTAATTTTTCTCCTTACTGATGGATGCGGAGATGATGGCGGTTAACGAATCAACCACGATTACCTCAGGATTAAAATCCTTAGGGATGATTAGCGGTTTAATCTTATACGATAACTCTGTTGCCGACCCAGATCCGCTCACTGACCCAAACTTCATCCGCAAAATATCAAGCGGGTTTATCTTCTGAACAAGCAGATGCCCAGAATCAAGGTATTTTTTCGCATCCCAGCCAAACGCAGACATACTTCGCTCGATCTTTTCAATACTCTCCTCAAAACTCACATACATGCAATTCTTACCTTTAGTCACAAGATTATAACAGATCTGTCGGCAAAACGTGCTCTTCCCTGTCCCGGTCCCACCAGCGACTAATACCGAGTTACGCCGTGGAATACCACCTTCTGCAAATAACTCATCAAACCCAGGAATGTGGGTTTTCATTATCCGCTCTTCTTCTTTTTTCTTATCACCCTTGGTATCAACCATGGCAAAATCGCTCTCGTTTAACACTCTTTAATCAGAGAATCCTAAAACTCCTTATTTTCTAAAGAATCCATCCTTGGCCTATCTGAACGTATATCTCGATGACGTTTAGCTGAAGGAGAATGTCCTTCGTCCCCGGTGTAATCTCTATATAACTTTGTGCCGGAAGCGTGTCAATATTTATATATCCGTTCACTGCGTACATTCCAAGCAAATTGTGCAACGATTGATTCCAGGCATTGAGATATGAGGTATAAATTCGGATATTTCCCCCAGCTTGAATAGTATCAAAATGAGTTCTATTGCTAGAGAAATTTGTTCGAATGAAACAATTTCCCTCTCCGTTTGTTTGGTTTTTCCCAGGAATCGAAATAGCATGAACAAGATCAATATGAATGGTGATAGAATTTGTGTTATTTACTGAAGAAATCGAAGGATCAGCTCTCATCACCGGAATTCCGTCTGGTTGTTTTACAATCAATCCGCCTCCCTCGAGAATATAGGTTTGATCAACAAAATATGAATTATCTGCCGCATATTGGATGGATGTGAGCGGAACAGTTCCTGACGGAAGCGATCCTGGTGGGGGAAGAAGAGTAATTTTAAACGAAGGGTCCTCATTGACGGTCACTTCACCAAACGCTTTTGCAGTGATGAAATAAGGCAAATCTCTACTCCCCAAGGTTATCATGGAAGAAATAGGTGCTGAAGATCGTGTCATCCCCTGTAGATCCACCATGGATTTAAGTGCTGAAACCTGATTGGACACCAAATCCATATGTTCGGCTTCTTTCTGCTCCATTACTTCAGGGATGTAGATCAATTGAATGAGTGAGATAACCACTGAAACCAGTGCGACCATAAGTAATGCTTCGATGACTCCTGCTACTGCTTGATTTTGTATCCTAAATTTTCTTTGTTTCATCTCTCCGACCACGTCCATATCTTCTCTCCATCACTTATATTTTTTCGTTCATCTGTTCTTTCTTTTTCCTTTGGAATAAATCTACTGTTTCCTACCTTCGTTTTAATTTTAAAATAAAACCAACAAATATCCCTAACACTGATAGAAAGACGACGATGATGAGAATGGGGAATGGAATTTCAACATTAAAGATGGAGAATCCTTCAGGATTGCTGCCCTGTGAAGTCGATTGAACAATATTTACCGTTGTTGAAGCTGTTGCGCTCTCACCATCCACATCTGTTACTGTCAGGGTCACGGTGTATGTCCCTGGTCTGATATAGACATGGGTGGGTGTAAGGTCAGATCCTGTGATGTTATCGCCAAAACTCCAGGACCCGCTGATTGCTCCTTCTGCATCATGACTTCCTGAACCGTCGAACAGAATTGTTTCGTTGACTTTTCCGGTATATGGACCTCCAGCATCTGCTACAGGAGCTTGATTATCTATGTTTCCTGATGAAGAACTATGCCCAATAATTAATGTGGCTGTCACTTGTGGTGACCATTCTGTACCATCTTTCACCTGAAAATAAATAGTATGGGTCCCTACCGATAGGTTTGTCCTACTAAACGAAGCTGATGTGCTAAGTATTCCATCTTTGCTTGATAACCATTTATAGGTGGTAATGGAGCCATCCTCATCTGATCCATGACCCCTGAAGAAAACAGCTCCCCCTTGTTGAGCTGGGTTTGGTGTTATCTCATCGATATACGCGGTCGGTGCAATATTCACCGCAGAATTAATAGTGAGAGTCGCTGTTTTTTCTGTAGACCAGGAGGCAGCATTATCCATGACTTTAAAATAGATTGTATGTGTCCCAATGGTGAGTGTTGATGTACTAAAACTTTTGTTAGTACTCAACGTTCCATCAATGCTGGATCGCCAATGATATCCAACAATATATCCATCTGTATCTGTTCCCTCTCCGGTGAATGTAATCGTTTCGTTTTGAACCGCTGAAATCTTGGAAATAGACAAGGAAACAGCAATCGGCGGTTGGTTTCCACCACCAGGTTGTTCAGGTTGCTTGAAGTATCCGAGCGGAAAATTATCTATATTGGTTCCGCCAGGGATGTTATACGGGGTGTCTCCGATACCGTCGCTGTTGTTATCATATTTATTATAATCATTCCAGTAGTTACCCTGGTTATTTGCATACCAAGTATTGGTTGATGAATCCTGTGCATTCTGATTGTTATTAGTAAAATCATTTAGGGTGAATATATTGCTTGATGATTGGAAAACATACACTCCATAAATGGTATTATCGCGGATGGTGTTGCTTGTCAGTTGGTTATTCATAGAAAAAGACGTGAGTTGGATTCCCTTTTGATTATTTTGGATAATATTATTCTCGATGATATTCTGTTCTGATACCGTCACACTAATTCCTGCGATTTTATTATTCGTGATAATATTGTCGTGAATAATTAACATTTGACAGTGATCAATCGATATTCCTTCACCTTCATGACTATTCAAGATTTTATTTTTTGAGATTTCACCAGTTGTTATATATGAAAAGGTTATGCAGTCAAAACCGCTTCCCCCTGCGTTTCGAATGGTGAGATTCGTGATATGGACGTGAATTTCGCTATCAATATTACCATGGGCATTTACTACGTGGCCGCTACCTCCTCCATCGATGAATGTTGTATCTTTGTTTTCACCTATGATCGTCAAATCTTTCGTAATAACGACATTTTCATTATAGGTTCCACTTAATACCGAAATAGTATCGCCAGCGTTCGCAGCCGTAATTCCATCGTGAATGGTTTTATAGGGATAATTTTGTGTCCCGTTCCAGGGTCCGATTGTGTTACTGTCGTCAACATAAATAGTTGTTCCTGTAGCTTGACATTTTTCTGTTAGAAAAATGTTTCCTGCACAGCAAACCATAATCGTACTAATAATGAAAGCTATACTCACTTTTCCATAAATCATCATCAATCCCGTTCCATCTCTCTACCTGATAGTAAATACAGTTCTCTGAGTAATGCTATATAATAATGCGGTGCGAAAACGTCAGAGTGTAATAATCCCTTTCTAGAATTAAACATTCATTATTTTTACTTTTTTCTATCTGTTTTTGTCGGAATGTTTATATACTCATAAATTAACTTTAAAATATATAAAATAAGGAATTATTATGACAAGTGAACATATCTGGGCCTGGCTCCAAACAAAAGGAAATATCCTGAAGGTTATCTCAGACCCAGAACGAGGCATTATCGAAGTAATCAATGAAAAAGGTGAAATATTAATTCGGAAGACGAATCTGAGTAAACGACAAGTTGAAACGGTCGAAAGAAATTTTTTACACCATATAGCGAAAAGAATAAATGGACGAGAACCCACAAGATCTTGTGAGAATCGCGACACATTCGATCCGATGATTGTTTAAATACATTCATGTTCTGACGTCATATTGTCATACACATCAAAAAAGTATTTTCGTTGCATTTTAAGCAAAAAATTAATATCCCTATTCATTATGTCATTTTCGGATGCAAAAAAAGATTATGATCGTTGATGACGATCCTGATATTCTTATCACAATTCGAGAACTCTTTGAAACAGACGGATTTGAAGTGTACACCGTCCCCTGCGGAAAAGATTGCATCGAAGAACTTGAAAACGGTTTCAAAGGTGTCATCCTAATGGACATTATGATGCCACATTTGGATGGATGGTCAACTATTCGTCAAATTGTAAGTAAAGGTCTTGATAAAGGAAATATTATTTCAATGATATCGGCAAAGGATGAATGTGATTGGAGGTATGAGGATCTCAAACAATATGTCCGCAATTACATCAACAAACCATTTGATACCAAGGAGCTATTGCATATAATCAGAGGTTATTTTACAACCCAAAAATAATTTTTTCTCAAAATCTAATTTTTGTTAGCGCTTTTTGAGAAATTCATCAACCTGCTGATGAATGTCATACACAATACCTAGTTTGAATGGGCCCGAAATCTGTGTCGAGCTGGGATCTGAGAGTGATAGTACACATAATTGTCTTTGAAGTTTCATGACTTCGCTTTCAATTTGTTTTTGTGTTCTCGTCATCTGGTTTCGTAAATCCTGTATCTCCTGTTTCAATCCTTTATTTGATTCAGAAAATTTCGGCTTTGTATTTTCTTCCTGTAGAAAATTATTTTTTACCTGAACATTTTGAGGTAATATCTCCTGGTTACATTCAAAATATTGATGAAGTGCATTCCTTAGAAGTTCACTGTTACTTATACCTTGTTTGTTTAGTTGTGAAACAATTTGTTCCTCTTTTTCAGACAGTTTGAGTGCAATCGTTTTACCCATAGCGAACCCATCCCAATTAAAGGTGTTAATAATTTCATTGCATATAAATGTAGATGGTTTTGATTAATGATCTCAAAAAGAAAAACACAGAATCCTTCATAAGAGCGGGTAGTTAGGGTCGTTACATCCTAACGTTCTGTGGGGTCCACCTTTTCTTCAGTATCTCCTGTCGATTTTCTGATGGTGTAGGTATCTCGAAGGTTTGAGGGGGGGACTTTCGACATTCTTCGATATAAAACATTATCTGATCGAATCTATCATCGATACGTTTTGTTGAATCCTTGACGTTATTCTGATATTCTGTTTGAAGTGATTGATAGGTCTCTTTCCAATACAGCATTTCCATTGCATATCTCGTTTTCCAATCGTGTAATTCACTGTCAAGCTGCTGGATATGTCTTTGAAGTTGGTAGACATACTGATCTAAGAAAGCTGCTTGAGATTGATTGACATGGTTTACAGGATTGTAAACCACTTTTTCTCGAAGGAAATCGTCAACTTTGTTTACATTTTGGTTTACATGGTTTACAACATTATATGCTTTTCTATTGTCTTCTTTTTTCTTCCCCTGTTGAAAATGGTTTACGTGGTTTACATCTTTATATTGTTTTTCCCTATTTTTCGCATCATCTTCTTTTATATATTTCTTGAAAGCTTCGCGGATTATTACACTTGGTGAGATACCCTTTTTTCGCATGGAATCAATGAGTTCTTCCTCCTGGGAAGTAACTCGCAATGATATCGTTTTTCTCATCGTAAATTTCACCTCAAAAATACAGATTTATACTTGTAAACCATGTGTAAGCCACTTGTAAACCATGATATTATTTAACAATGACTTTTTTCTCCATGTGAAGGATGGTAAAAAAGTCGTAAACCACCTGTAAACCACGATACTTTCTATCAAGGTTATGTCTGTCTTGGCCATCATCCTCGCAAAAGAATCATTCCACAAGTACTTATAGTTTTTTAACATTAAAAATAGATAAAAACCCAATAACATCAAAACGACATTTCTGTTATATGACCTAGATGCTAAAAATATTTAAATTTTCAGCTCAAACACGTTTTCAACAATAAGAAAACAAGAGGTGGAGAACAAAACCTTATAATACCATGGCAATTCCCACACGGTAGTATGTATCCGTTCGATCAATGTAAAAAAGAAATCACAATAGAACTTCAGAAGGTACTAGCAAAATACCATAGTAATATCGAGATCAGAGTTGAGATCCCACCAAACAACATGGGTGATTTTGCGTTTCCATGTTTTTCTCTAGCACCTTATGCAAAAAAATCCCCGATTGATTTAGCAAAAGATATTGCATCAGGCATCTCAAAAAACAAATTGATTACAAAGATAGATGCAAAAGGAGGATATGTCAACTTCTTCATTGACAACACCTATCTTACATCGGTAACGCTAAAATCTATTTTAGAAAAAAAAGACACGTACGGATGTCTTCAAAAAAAGAAGAAAAAAGTTATTATTGAGCACACATCCGCAAACCCGAATGGTCCCTTGCATGTGGGACGAGCACGAAACCCTATCATTGGAGACACCCTTGTTCGCATCTTCAAGGCAGCTGGCTATGATGTCGAATCTCAATTCTATCTTGATGACATGGGTAAACAGGTTGCAATTCTTGCTTGGGGCATCCATAACCTTGATGGAAAACAAATTCCATTATCTGAAAATAAGAAAGCAGATCATCAAAAGGTCGGATTCTACCAAATAGCGAATGAACGCATGGAATCAGATGAGAAAGTTACTGAAGCCATTGGTGAAATCGTCAAAAAGTTAGAACAGGGTGATCATAACACTATTGATATGATTCATGCATCCTATGCACCAGTACTAGACGGTATAAAACAGAGTCTCTCAAGAATCAACATCCACATTGATACCTATATTCCTGAATCAGCATTCATCAACGATAAAAGCGTCGATAGAGTCATTAATGAACTAAAACAAACAACCTACTGTCATGAACAAGATGCCGCGTTTTATTTAGACATGGAACCGTTTGGTATTCATGGGAGAAGCACAAAATTTTTCTTTTTAAGAAGCGATGGTACAACCCTTTATGCAACCAGAGATATAGCCTATCATCAATGGAAAGCACACCATGCAGACCTGCTCATAAATGTTCTTGGTGAAGATCATAAACTAGAATCAAAACAAGTGCAAGTCGCTCTAGAGCTTTTACACACGAAGGTTCTCCCACAGATCGTATTCTATGCATTTGTCTCATTACCTGAAGGTAAAATGTCAACACGACGAGGTCGGGTCGTCTATCTTGATGAACTCATTGACGAATGCATCGAGCGTGCATACGAAGAAGTTAAAAAAAGACGGGCCAGTGAACTGACAGAATCTCAAATGAAAAAAATCGCAGAACTAGTCGGTATTGGTTGTTTACGATACAATATCATAAAAATCCAACCTGAAAAAGACATCCTTTTTACATGGGAAGAGGCGTTAAATTTTGAAGGAAATGCTATTCCGTTTATTCAGTATGCTCATGCCCGAGCTTGTAGTATTCTTTCTAAAACAAAAGTAAAAAAATATACGTATGATTCTACCCTGCTGACACATAATTCAGAAATACTTCTAGTAAAACAACTCGCGCGATTCCCCCTTGTTATTGATGATGCGTGCATTGGGTGCAAACCGCATATCGTTGCAAACTATCTTTACGAAACAGCTTCTGTCTTTAATCAATTCTATAGGGATTGTCCTGTACTTTCTGAGGAAAATATAATACTTCGTTCCTCACGAATCGCACTGGTAAATGCAACCAAAATCGTTCTTCATAATGCTCTTGATTTGCTAGGTATCTCTGCACCTGAGGAAATGTAAATGGACTTTAAACCCATCAACTGCCACTCTATTGTGAAAAAAATTACCAAGAAAGACTCACTTTTTCATGGAAACTACTGCGTTGATCCGTACCAAAATTGTGAATTTGGATGTCGCTACTGTGATTCTTCCCTTGAGAAAAAGATTTATGTGAAAACAAATGCGGTAGACATTTTAAAAAAAGAGCTCCTGTCTATAAAAAATGGGATGATCATCATTGGATCTGTTCATGACCCCTATCAAAACGCTGAAAAAATATTTAAACTTACCCGGTCTATTCTTGAACTCCTAAAACAATTAAATTTTCCGTGTCATATACTCACAAAATCTCCTTTAATTTTAAGGGATATTGATCTTTTGTCTCAACTCGATTGTATGGTAACAGTAAGCGTATCTTCATTAAATGATCAGGTTGTTCGTATTTTTGAACCAGACGTTCCGTCCCCAACCGTTCGCCTGCAAACCGTTCAAACTCTTCGTGATCATGGTATTTCAGCGGGTTTAGCATTGATTCCGATGCTTCCGTACATCGTTGAATCAGAGATAGAATCAATCGTGAAAGCAGCACAGAATGTCAATGCCCAATACATCCTGCATAAGCATTTAGAGCTGAAAGGAGATCAGGAACGACTTTTTAGAAATTTAATTGAAGAACATTATCCTCATCTCCTGCCGGATTATGATACATTATACGAGAATGATTTTAACCCTCGGAAAGAATATATCCAGAAGTTAAATAACGCGCTGTCAGAATATTGTAAAAAATTCAGTATTTCCAACAAAATTACGGTATAATCAACAAAAAATTTGAATAAAACATTATTTTTTCTTTTTTTGCTTCATCATTCGATCGATGATTGTTTTCTCATTGGAATCTGTGATGTAATCCTCTTTTACAAGATGTTTTTTACGTTTCAATATCTCATCAATTTTCTTTTCATCAGCTTGTATAAAAATTTTTTCTTCGTATTCCTTTTTCTTCAGATTCGACGGTCCTAGATCTTCTGATACTTCGATGCCCATATCGTTTGGTAAAGGGGCGATTCGTATCTCAGAAGAGCGATGGGAATAATCTACCTCTTCTGTCTGAGATGGAGGAGTATCGATATCCTGTGGTCTATTTTTTTCTTTCAATGGAGCTTTATTGCCCCCGATAAGTTCAAATGCTTCGGCGATAAAATTTATTTCATCGTCTGTAGGGGACCAGCTGATGGTCTCGTCTTCTAACAGGAGGTTAGGAGCGTTTTTATCAAATTGAACACTAAGCATCAGTGTTTTTGATTCCGCATCTTTTTGTATCTGCAGTGAAATAAATATATTCTCGTTTTTTTTCATAGTGCGCCCATCAGAGTTAATTGAGGCTAATATCATCTATGAGAATTTATACTTTTCTTTTTCTTCTGCACCGGATGTACAATGAGCGACTGAAGGATTAATTTTAATACACAATTAACGATATCTTATTATAGTCAAACCAGACTTACGAGCATGGATGAGGAGACTGTAACATGAAAAAAGTCATGGTTGTCGACAACGAACCAGATATCGTTGATTTGACCAGAACAGTATTGGAACTTGGGGGCTACACGGTTGTACCATCATATAGTGGTGAAGAAGCATTGCGGAGACTTGAGAAAGAAAAAGTCGATTTAGTTCTATTAGATATTATGATGCCTGGGATGAGCGGTTGGGATGTTTTCAATCGTATTAAGAAGAAAAATAAAGACATTAAGGTTGCATTTATGAGTGTCTTGGATATTTCTGATAAGCGAAAACAAGTATTGATTGATGAAGGATTGGCAGATTACATCATGAAGCCGTTTGACAAGGAAACGCTCTTACAACGAGTTGATAAAATATTAAAAACCTGAAAATACGCTTAGGATTATTCATCTATTCTGGGATGTAAAAAATGGGATGCAAAAAAAGGACTAGAACATACAGCTAGGAAGGGAATCATGGGAAAGGAACCCGAAATTGTAAAAATTTTACGGGAAGAAGAACGCTTGAGGATTTCTCAGAAAAAATCATCCAGTGGCTCTGAGAGTGTCTCGGAATCTGAAGACTCTTTGGTTCATTCATCGGATGATACTCTTATGATGTTTGAAGACGGCAGGAAACAGATCAGTAACCTTCCGTCAGATCATCAAGAGACAACAGATAGAACCACCTTTGACTCCTCCATGCTCGTCATACTTGTCCTTGATACAGAAAAGCGTATTATCTCATGGAATTCCTCCGCTGAAACGCTTTTAGGAAAAACATATGATGAGCTTTATCTCAAATCAATCTCAATATTACACTCAGCCGACGAATGGAAAAAAATTGAATCCATGGTAAATAAACAATCCGGACTTCAATACCAGATTAAGACTAAGGCCCTTACAAAAAATAACGAACCATTGGATGTTGCTGTCTCGTTAAGTGTTTTGAAAAATACTGACGGGAAAAATCTTGGTTCACTTTATATTATCAAAAATATCTCTGAACAAAAACAAACAGACCATCGACTCAACTCCATCATTGAATATGCCGATGATTCAATTTTTGTGATGGATACATATGGTCAGTATCTTATGGTGAATAATGAACTCTTATCGCGACTAGGTCGCTGTCGTGAAGAGGTGCTGGGGAGGGCATTTAGCGAGTTCCATACCTCTGAGGAAACAAAGGATTTTACTCAGAAACTGAACTGTGCGATAGAACAAGGACGACCCCTCAAAGATATTCAATGCACTGACGGGAAATGGTTTTTAAGAACCCTTAGTCCCGTCAAAGAATCATCAGATTCCTTTCCAACTGCGGTTTTAGTGGTTTCAAGAGACATAACTGAGGATAAAAAAGCAGAAGAATTACTGATACAAAAAGAAAAAAAGTACCATACGATGTTTGAGTTTTTTCCTCAGACGATCATACTCATTGATACGAAATGTAAAATTTTGGATGTAAATGAACGGGTCATGGAATGGCTAGGTTACAAACCTTGTGAGATGTTTGAGAAGGATTTTTTTAGCCTAGCTTTTTTCACTAAAGAATCAAAGAAAATTGTGAAAAAGAATTTTTCAAAGAGAAAGTTGAATAAAAAGATTTCTCCCTATGAAATTGAGGTTCTCACCAAAGGCGGTGACAAACGATATGGCGTTGTGAATACGTCAACCTTACGTGATGAACAGGGTGAAATTATTGGTGATCTCATCGTCATCTCTGATATCACTGAACGAAAACATATGGAAGGGGTATTGCGGATAAAAGATAGTGCGATTACCTCCTCTATTAATGCGATCACATTTATCGATCTTGAAGGGAAAATCACGTATGTGAACAACTCTTTTCTCCGCATGTGGGGATATTTAACTCCGAAGGAAGTCATCGGAAAACCAATGATTCAATTCTGGAAAATGAAGGCAAAATGTATTGATGTAATGGATGCTTTGGTGACTAAGGGAGAATGGATTGGAGAGCTTACCGGACTGAGGAAGGACGATTCCACATTTCAGGTGCAACTTTCTGCGAATATGATTAAAGACGAATCAGCCAAACCGATCTGTATGATGGGATCTTTTGTCGATATCACACAGTATAAAAAGGCAGTAAAAGCACTCAGTGAAAGTGAAAAGAGATTCCAGGTGGTGCTTGAGAATTCTTTGGACATGATTTATCAGTTGAATATTAAGAGCGAGGCATGCGATTATGTCAGTCCGTCATCAGTAAAAGTTATTGGTTATTCTTCTGACGAGATGTTGTCCTTTACTCTAAAAAAAATAGAGGAGTTAATTCATCCTGAGGATAGTGCGCAATGGAATAAGCATTTAAAAATGATCACTCGCTATCAACCAAAACAAAATGCGGTTCAATCGATTGAGTATCGTTTCAAACATAAAACATTAGGCTATCGATGGATGAACGATACCTGCACGGTTATCTTTGATGAGAACAATGAACCGATTTCTGTCATTGGTACTATTGAGGATATCACGGAGCGGAAGAAAGTCTGGGATGAACTTGTCAAATCGGAAGAGAAATATCGTATCCTTGCAGAAACATCAGCTGATGGTGTGTTTACGACAGATTCTCTTGGGCGACTCACTTACGTAAACCCTACGTTTGAAAAATTATGTGGGCGGCGGAAGAGTCAGCTACTTGCGACACCATTCCGAAATTATCTTCTTGAAGATTCGATCTACTTTTTTCAGCAGATATTTATCGATGCTCGTAAGAAGAATGAGAAGATTGAGAATGTTGAATTAGAGATTGTGTCTGGTGATGGTAGTATCATCCCGATCGAAGTCAACATGGCACCATTAACAAAACAAACTGAGTTTAGCGGTGTGGTCTGTACCGTCCGTGATATCACCCAGCGCAGAGAAATCGAAGACGAATTAAAGAAAAATGAGCGCCTGAAGACCGAGTTTATGAATATCGCTGCTCATGAACTACGATCCCCGGTCACGCCTATCAAAGGGTACCTAGACCTCATTATTCATGATAATGAGAGCAATGAGAAGATTAAGAGTTGGGCAAAAATAAGTCTACGAAACGCTGAACGACTATTGAGACTTGTCAATGACATCCTGGATGTCGCACGTCTTGATAGCGATACGATGCGGTTTGATATGGAGAAAATAGATCCTGTGGTTCTTCTTAATGAACTCGTCGAGGACATGCGACCTGCGATTACGAATAAAAAATTAGAATTCCGTGTCAATGTCCCCACACCACTTCCTCATATAATTGGTGATAAAAACCGTCTGTCACAAGTGTTGAAGAATCTTATTGGCAATTCCCTTAAATTCACTGATTGTGGGTATATCGGTCTTGAGGTTGAAAAGAAAGATAGTCACATCCTGATTGCTGTAGTAGATACGGGGATTGGTATTTCAAAGGATGAGTTAAAGAAAATTTTTACAAAATTCTACCAGGCGTACACTGGTGAGGATCGCAACAATGAAGGGACAGGGTTAGGATTATTTATTTCAAAGGAAATAGTAAAAAAACATAATGGGATGATTTGGGCGGAAAGTGAAGTTGGGAAAGGAAGTCGATTTGTTATCCAACTTCCGTATGTCTATAAAATGGTGGTAGATTTCAAAGTGTGATGCAGAATGGCTGATGTAAAAAATACAGAAGTTCTTGGTAGTATTTTACGTGCGCTCTACTCGGTTGCAAGTCGGCGGACTACACAAAGCTTTGCTGCAACCGTAATCGGTGCTATTATTAAAACACTAGAGCAAAACTACGATTTTTTAAAATATGTTCATGTCGAGAATCTCGAGTATGCGAACTCCGAGGTTATTATCAATATATCACCGGAGATTGATGCGGTTGATTCTTCTATAATTGGGTCAGCGGTTGAGGCGATAATCCGTATCGTCTATATGGATCTGGTGGGAAAAACCGGTTTGTTCTTCATGAAAGAATTAAAGGAGCTTGCAGGAGAACAAATTATTTCCGAGCTGAAAGACCATGGTGTTGACCTGGCACTTCTGCAAACCGAACAACGGTATATGCATAGACAGCAACGCAAGAAAAAACAACAAGCACAAATGAAAAAGAGCGTTACTGATGGGATAAACCATCAGGATGATGTTAGTCTTCTTGGGTATAGCTGGAAAAACGTGGGATCCTGGAATTATGATCCTCTACAAAAAACCTGTGTTCTCTACAGCAAAGAGGGGCGAGAATTGGATCGGTTGAATCTTGATACCATCATTGAAAGTTATATTGTAAATCTTACCGGGGAATGTGAAGATCCGTCGAGTGGTTATGAAGAAGAAATCATGCTCAGCGAAAAAGAAATCGAGCTTCTCAAGGTACTCCATTCACGGGATATGGATGCGGAGACTGCAACGGTGGTCCTGCATGTTTCGAAGACCGAATTTGAGTATATTGTCCGTAAATTACTTCAAAGTGAGCTCCTTCATTATGTGTCGTATAATGAAATAGAACTGACTGAAGAAGGTATTGCTTTTCTTTCAGAGAAGGATACTTTGAAAAAAGAAAGACCGCTCGTCTAAATTTGTTTGCCTTTTGAGATGTTAAAGATGTAGAATTCCATTTCTCCGGTCGAGGTGCTGTTACCATCTTGATCGTAGACTTTTGTTTCAAGCGTGTGTTTCAGGAATGCTTTTTCATTCCATTGCCAGAGGGCCGGGAATGATGTTACTTCATCTTTCAATTGGCCGTCGACATAGAACTCTGCTTTGCTGAGATGTTCGTGAGGGATGTGGACGCTGACTGGTCCTACGATCACTGATTTAAAGAATGGTACGATCTTTTTGTTCTTCAGATAGATAAACCCTTCGATAGAGACGTTTTTTACTTTAAAGAAAATCAAAAATCCTCCTATTGTCCCGATCAATATCCCGAGCATTATCCAGAGGCTGTTTTTCTCTAAAAAACTTTTTTGAGGTGGGGTTTCATAGGCAAAATAAAAGAACATTGCTGAAGAGGAGAGGAATCCCTTTCCTTGCAAGGCTTGTGCGTTGATCTCTAAAGGATATGTTCCATTTTCTAAATACCCGACAGGTGTGTAAGTGAATGTCTTGTCGTCTAAACGCACCAACTCAGATTCTATATTGGTTGAGTTAAATGTTGAAGAGATAATAGTCACTGGAACGTTAAAGTTGATTTTTATTGTGGGATTATCCCCATTGATGAGTCCTCCATCCGATGGTGAAAACATCACGGAAAGCTTTGGGAAAATATCGTCGTATGTAAATTTATAGTCTGTCTCTGGGTCATCGAATACATAGATCTTTTGATTCTCTCTCCAGACTTTATCAGAGGAAATTGTTCGATCTCTCGTGGTGATGGTCACTGGTGAATCTGGGTATTGATCGTTGATTTCGATATAGATCCACTGATCCTTGTTCACCGTGACATGCAATACCGCTTGTTCATTTGCTTCATCGATTTCTTTGTTTTGTACAATGCCCATGGTATGGCCTATTGAAAAAATAAGATCGGTCGTCGTGTTCCAGAAGAACTCAGGCACTGAATCATTACCGATTGATAGTAAGAACAAATTATTTCCGTTGAAATTCATTGGTTTGTTATGAACCGCGCTGAGTACTTTGGTCGGGTCTATGAATGTGTCGACGACCCCGTCACCATCAATATCGTAGCAGAAGAATTGCTCATTGAGCATCAAATTATATCTCGCATTGATAAGGTCAAGTTGCGCAAGAGGTATCTTATGTTGGGCCAATGAACTGATAGTGATGCTAGTCAAACTTGTTCCGTTTCTCCCCTGGTCATCGGTCACTGTTAATGTCACTGTGTATGTGCCGTTTGAATAGTAGGTATGGGTGATGGTACTACTATTTCCTGTCGTTCCGTCACCGAAATTCCATGTGTATCGACTGATGATGCCATCAAGGTCAAAACTCTTTGATCCATTGAACTGTATTTCCTCTAGCACGTACCCTTGATATGGTCCACCAGGATATGCGACGGGGTTCTTCGTCGTATTAGTGTTTCCAGCGATATCAGACGCATTGATTACACAAAAAACTCTCGAGGGTTTATCTTCAAGGACAATCACTTTTTTATAGTAATTATTACCCATGGCATCCATCTTCACTGTCATCTTATTACTGCTGTTATACCAGTAATCGATCGTAACAATTGACACGATGGAGTCATCGGTGATTGTAGCGCCAAACGTATAGCTGTTAGGGAGTTCTTCGAAGGATGGTCCATGGCGGTTGACACGTATCTCTGGTCGTTGTGTATCAACGATTTTTACTTTTTTATTTTCTGTAACCACATGATTTCCCCATTTATCGGTTGCATAGAGATGATAGGTGAGATTTTCGATGCTATGGGTAAGATTTACTGTGCCAACAAAATAATTACCATGGGAAACCGTCATGGTCGAATTGTTTCCAATACTGCCATGGCTCCAAACAACAGAGACCTGAATGTCTGATGCAACAGCATCTTTGGAGCTCACGGTAGCATTAAAAGTGAATTTCTTTGAGGGTTTACCTAAAGTCGGTGAATTGTCTTTTATCGTGGGCGGGTTGCCAGGTTGAATGGAAAATGAGCGATTCGTTGAATGATTCCAATTCCGTGGGTCTTTTACCACGATAAAAAACGTGTAATTACCCGTAGGTGAAAACCGTTTGTTGTAATAGTAGGTATTTCCAGTCTTATTTTGGGTGATGCTGAAATTGCTGCGTAGTCCGGTTGGGCTGGTAATGTTCAGGTATACTTCCTTAATTTTTGTATTGTCGGTGACTGTTACCGAAAGGTTTGTGTCTTTAGCTAACGTTTGTGTACTAGGGGATGCCTGTGGGGTTTCTATGCAAGGTTTTTTCGTATCGAGAAGTGGTCCTTGATCGGTGTTGACGTTGTAGATGGTGTAGGGGCTGTCTGCGATCCCATCTCCGTTGTTGTCGACTGCACCTTCGCTGGTCTCATCGTAATCATCCCAATAATTGCCGCTTACGATTGGTCCTTGAATGATATTGGTCCTGGTTGTTTTTATGATATTCCATTTGTTATGATTCAAGCTTTTATCCAACGCATTGTCGGTGTTGTCATGGAAGAAGTTATTGTAAATGACATTATTGATTGTAAAAAAATCGAGGTATGCGCCATACTCATTGTTGTTACAGATTTCGTTGTTTCGGATGTAGTCATTGGTTGAGTTATACAGTCTGATTCCTGCGATAGTGTTATAGCTGATGGTGTTTTGGTAAATTATATTGGAATCATCAGCAGAGAGATAAAGGCCGTCTTTTTTATTGTAAGAAATAGTATTTCTGCTGATGTTGTTTGTCGAGCCTATGATCATCATTCCATAATTGGTATTGCCGACGACCATGTTTCCCTCGATATTGAGGTTCATACTGCAATTTTCTAAGACCAATCCAGAGTTATTATTGTAATAGATTTGATTATAAGATAGTGTCTGATAATCGCTGTAGTCATTCAGTTGGATTCCGTGGTTACCATTGTGAGACGCGTTATTATTTCTGATAACATTGTTTTGACATGTGCTGTTTAGGAAAATCCCGCTTTGATTGTTGTTTTGAATTTCATTGTTGTAAATATTATTTCCATCGGATGAATAAAGGTAGATGCCATTCTTGTTTCTGGTTATCGTGTTAAAGCTGATGTTCACGTTATTATCTGATCGGTTCAGTCTGATACCATCGCCAGAGTTATTGCGAATGACATTGTCGTAGATAAGGTGGTTATTTGAATTTTTCAGGTGAATTCCATGACGGCCATATGAGATAATGTTATCGGTAATAATTGAATTTTCATTGTTTATTTGGATGATACTTGCAGCTCCTAAGGAACTGCCGTTTGTTATCGTGAAATGGCTGATGTTTACGTTGTCTGCATTTACTGTTATCACTGTACCTGTTCTGTTACCGTTTATTATCGTGATACTACGATCTTCACCAAATAAGTCGATTCGATGGTTAATGGTCAGATGCTCATAATATGTCCCGTTGTATACAAAAATTCTATAGCCATCTGTCGCATGGTTCAGAGCATCTTGGATGCGGGAATATGTCTCCCCTGGCCCAACATAAAGTGTCGGTGGGGAGTCCGCCCTACAATTCTCAGATGGGACAAAAAAGCGTACGCAGCTCGTAAAAAGGAATATGACAACTATCGCTATCAGATACTTTCTGAGTTTCATCCCATCCTGATGCATATGTACTTGCATATGCATATCTACCTTTATCATAAAAATATTCCTACGAAGGACATTGGAATGTAGGGCAGGAATATTATCGTTCCCACGACATTCGTGAATCAAGATAAGTCGTCCAAAACATACGGAGGTTGTCGATGAGTAAATCGTTTTTATCAAGAACCGTTATCTCTGATGAAATCGCGAGGTCTATGTTTTTTCCGAGGCTTAATTGTCTGACTTGATCTTCAAGGAGTTGTCTGATGTCGGTGTAATCTCGTTCTATTTCAACGTATAATCGTTTATTTTTTTCATAGGGTTTTTTTGTTGTTCTGGGGTTGTCGAGCCATTTTTCTATGAACTCATCTGCGTTTTTTTTCAAGCGTGTCGGTGGCCCGGTATGCGAAACGGTTTTCGTTAATGTTTTTGTCTTTGGTTGAAGAACAATGTATACGTTTTCTTCATCAACAGAAAAGGTGGCATCTTGAATCGTGAATTCATGTTGCTCGCATAGTTCTTTTATTGATCGTACTGATTTTCTTATCTGTGGATAGAGGTTTTCAGAGATGATTTCTGGTTTTGGTAGTTTTATTCCTATGAACTCTTTTGTCTCGATATGTTCTGTAATTTTTTCTAGTGGCCAGGGTAGAGGCTTATTGGGAAAGAAGAAGGTGAGGCGCGGTTCCTTTTGATAGTCCTGGCATGCTTTTATGAAGAGGTCGAATTTTTCTTTCGAAAGCGCTGAGGCAACATTTCTTTCAGAATCTACGGGGTCGATGAAGACTAAAGGGGTGTTAAACTCAAGATTCGTTCCTTCCTCAAGGGTGAGTATTTCTCTCAAGCACCAGTGTTGTACTTGTTCGATTAGCTGCTGAAACGTCCTGTATTTTAATATCATTATTTCGCAGAGGTATCCTGAGAAGCCTTCGATTTCTGCCTCGGCGCCATAGCAGCCGATACCCTTTAGGAATTGTTTGAAGAGCCTTACTTCATCTTTCTGAGACTCGTCGAGATGATCTTTTATGTATCTGGTATGCAAGGGTGTGCGGTCCACTGCAGAAAGTTTCTGTGACGCGTGTTCTATTTTGTAGCAAGGAACCAGCTCGGTCTTATAGCCTTGGAACATACCGCGGACATAGGGATGTTCAGCAAAACATTCCTCCTGTTGTTCAAGAATTGCTCTGCCGATCTTAAGCCCTTGTTCTTGAAGGACTGCTCGTGGAACCGTGACAGGGAAAACAAGAAAGAGATCGATGTCGACTGCAGTTCGAATGTAGGTGTCTTTTGCTGTAGAGCCGACAAGTTCAAGCGTGATTGGTATGTTGGTTTTTTTGATTTCTTTGCTGACTTGCTCTTTGAGTGCTTCGATGGTGCGCTCCATTTCTTTTTTTTCCTTTTTATTGGGCGTGATCTTTTTGAGTACTGTAGTTTCTATGGGAACTGAATCAGGGATCATTCATATCTCCTTGGTGAATCGTTTGATAAGGTAGAATGCTGCAAATGCAAGCAATATTCCACCGATGACATCGGTTATCCAATGAATGGCTAAATAGATAACTGAACAGATTACACAGAGGGCGCAGAAATAAGCTAGGTAGATGAATCTTTTGTTGTTGGTAAGAGAGATGGTTTTTGCAAGCAGTAATGCAATAGCGACATGGAGCGACGGAAAACAATTGTTGTAGGTTGTCGTGACATAGAAGAACTGTTCAACACCAGGGATGACTGCGTTTAATGCTGACGATGACCCGTAATAAACATAGACGTTTGTGATCGGAAGGAACAGGTAAAATGGTAAGGCTATCGCATAGATACATACGAGTGCATAAGCAAATATTTTCATTGCTTTTCTCTCATCGGTAATGATGAAGTAGAGCGGGGAAAACCATAGGATAAACGGATAGAGAACGATATAGATGAAGACAAAGAAATAAAGCAGCACTGGTGTCCAATGATGTGAAAACCAGTACACAGCTCCATCTTCGATGAGCTGGATGCTGGAGGTGAAGTTGTGGCCGATGAGTTTTGTGGTAAAATGGTCGATAATGTTTACTTCTAGAAGGTGAACCGCGACCACAGCGAATATGATGATAAGATAGACGAAATGATACTGGAAACCATGTTTGTAATCAAACCATGTTTTTTTCCAGGTTTTTTTTGGGACAAGCAACAGCATGCTCATTGTAAAAAGCAGGATGTTTAGGAGTGCTAAAATCACGAACCATATGTCTATATTTTCACCGCCGTCTCATAGTGGAACTTCTCGGAGATTGGAATAGATTGGTCCTTTTGGGGTCAGTTCGCTTTTCTTAAGGATTATTGATTGTACCTTTTGTATGGTGAATTCTACTTCATTGTAGTTACTGATTACTTCGAGGAGGCGGTCTTTCTTTCTCGCGGTTTTCACACGGCCTATGGTGAGATGGGGGGAAAACCCTCTGTTTTCCTTTTTGAAGCCAAGTGGTACGAGTGTGTTATCGATGGCCTGCGCAATGGTCTTGATGATGCCCTCATCAATAATTCCAATCCATATCACTTTCATATAGTTTTGATTAGGGAACACACCGGTTCCTTTAAGGGTGATGGGAAATGATTGTAGTGCTCTGACGGATTCTTTCATACTCTGTTCGATGGCATCGATATGATTTTCATTGGTATCTCCAAGGAATTTTACGGTGATATGAATGTTTTCCGGCTCGACAAGTTTGACATCAGCACCTGTTTTTGCTATTTCTTTTTCAAATGTTATCATCTGGGGTGTAGCTACAATGTCGATGGCGATGAATCCTCGAAAGGTTGACATGACATCCTCCAATTGATATCAATAAATCATTTACCGGTTTAATACAGTATTTCACCTCAAAAACATTCCTATTTTTCTTTAGTCTTCCAGGGTAATATCATAGATGTTATGAGGATTTTCTACATGAATCGTATAAGCTTGTTGTTCGGTCATAATGTTCAAGGCCAGGAGGTTTTTTGTAAGTTTTGGGACTGTCTTTGGTCCCAGCACTGCACCTGGACGTTGCGGATCATCAATATAGTCGGTCTCCATAAAAAATCGTGTGCCTTTCCCTATTGCTTCGACGATGTTTTTCTTGCTGGCAAGGACAGATGGCATGAGGCCATAATTCTCATCAGGTGTAATAAGGGGAGGCGCAAAATGTTTGATTATTTTTTCTGGCTTTAAACCGACTTTTCTACCGATTTCAGCAAGCTCTTTGCATTGTGCTGTTGTGGTGCTTTCCGTATGTAAAACAACAGGTACTCCAGCATCTTTTGCTTTCTGCATGCCATAAATTAGTATATCATTTGAATCGGTGATTATCTGTTGATCGACAGGAAAATGAGGCCGTCCGATTTCACCAAGTGCTATGCATTTGTGCTCTTTACATAAGACTGCTGCGTCCTCCATTCCTTTTTTCATCAGTGCAATTGCTGTTTCTCGTCCGAATTTTTCTTGCAAGGGGATGATATCGACCGGATAGGGACCGACAACAACAAACACACCAATACCGACAGCAGCGCGTATCTCCTCTGCCAACTGAAGGGTTTCCTGGTAACACGATTTGTAGCTTCTTTCTTCTAAGACGCGTCCTGGCATTGGGTATTGACAGAGAATAAAATGGGTCCCGCCCGCATTTTGGAACTCTCGAACTGCATCAAGAAACCGGCCATCTCTTCGAAGGTGCAGATGATTATCAAACAAGATCATGTATCATTCCTCTAAAAAGAGAATAAAAAAGAGAGATATAAAAAGATAGAGGATGATGTAAAGCTTATGCTTCTATTTCAGCCTCATTTTGAGCGTTTTTCTTACTTGAAAATATCTCAAGGACATCCCGTGCGAGTATCCAGCCAAGATACCCCATGAAGAACGTAAAGAACCCTATTATGCTGTAAATAACGATATTTTTTAGCGACTCGGTTCCATCCTGTATCATGACGATGACCGTCCCAGCAGCTAGATAGATGAAGATCAAGACCAAGATCCATCGTAACGCATTCATGGTGACATGAAGATTCATGAATGGTTTTATCGTCATAGGCCCCCTTTTCACAGATTTTTTTACACTTTTCCTTTTGGTCGGGGTTGCCTCTTCGACGGAGCATTGAAGTGTTGATGGAGGAAGCGGTATAGACTTTTTTTCCTCCATCATTTGTTTTTGTTTATCTGGTTTTACTCGTATTCTGGTACGAAAAGTTTCCATGGGAAGCACGCGTAGCGGTGCTTTTCTTGTCTTGAGATTTCGCGATAGTCTTTTATTGCTAATTTTCCTAATCGACACCTTACTTCCTCCTAGTTTAGTTTATTATTGAGTGATCCCAAAAAAGCAACTGCTCCGGACTATAAAAGTCTGTTCTGTAGCTAGCTATGCATCTACAGGGCAGCTCATTATCCCTCTGCGATGCAGCTTAATGTGCACCTGCATGTTCAGCTCTTTATCCCTCCAATGAGCTACGTATCTGCGATGATGCTGACGATATCACCGTCTTTTAACGGATGGTCTGCACCAATAATGCGATGGGTTCGTGCATCAATTCCCCTTATAAAATGATCCCCGAGGTCAGTGTGGACTTTATAGGCAAGATCTTTTGCGGTTGATCCGCGCGGAATTAAGTGTGCATCGGGGAGCACTCGTCCTTCTTTATCGGTCAGATGATGCTCATCTTCTACGGGGTATACGACGATAAGATCAAGCATCCGGACTGCTTCGTCGATGCATCGCTGTACACCGGTCGACCCGTACTTTGCAAGCACATGGGTCCTGATGTAATCCAGCGCTTTGAGTTGTTTTTCGGTGGTTTCTTCTTTCTTCAGAAGCGTAAAATCGTTACTGCCTGGAGTATATGCAATAATTCCTTTTTCTGCTGCGTTGCTTAAGGCAAGCTCACTTTCTGCGCTGCAAGGGATCACAATGTATTTTGTCAGTTCGTTTCTTTTTTCCATGAGGCTGTCTGGTGCTTTGTCGCATTTGTTAAAGGCGATAATGATAGGTTTGCTTATGGCACGCACATAGTCGGTGAGTTTGAAAATCTGATCATCTTTCCACTGTATTGGTTTGATCGTATCAAGATTGATTTTCCTCATAGCTCCGGTGATGTGTTCTTCTTTTATTCCTAATCCTGTCAGTTGTTCGGTAAGCATCTTTTCTATTTTTTTTCCTTCAAGGTCACATTTTCGAGCAATGTTCTCCCAGCTTTTTTTGATGATGCCAAAAAGCCAGTAGTTAATCTCTCTTTCAAGGAAAATGACGTCTGAGAGCGGATCATGGGCACCAACATCGCAGGGGTTTCCTTCGGAATCAGTGCTCCCTGATGCATCGACGATGTGAATGAGGGCGTGTGCTTGTCGTAAATCATCTAGGAACTTGTTACCCAAGCCTTTTCCTTTATGGGCATCAGGTACTAATCCTGCGACATCGATAGCTTCGATTGGGACAAACCGTATGCCATCGATACATCGTGAATTTCGAGGGGTGCAGGTGACATGAGTGTCTCGGCAGGGACATGGTTTGCGGATGTACATGACACCGCGATTTGCTTCGATGGTGGTGAACGGGTAATTGGCGACCTCTGCATGGGCTTTTGTTGCGGCGTTGAAAAAAGTAGATTTCCCGACATTTGGTTTTCCAACAATACCAAGTTGCATTTTTTCTACTCCAACATTTCTTTTACTTCATCGACGACATCGACATCGTTTTCAAAGCGTTTAATCTTTTCAGTCGCCTGCTCTTTTATCATATCGAGAAATGAGATGCCTTTCTTTGCATGGAGTGTCCCCTGTATCGATGCGGTTTTTGAAAGGAGGATCTCTTCCCCAAAAACATCGCCGATAATCTCCACGTGTTCTGCGATGTTGACCGCGCCGATAGAGTTAATGTTTCCATGGATTTTTACCTTTTTTCCGACAAAGACATTCCCGGTTGCCTTTAAGGTCCCGAGGATTTCTGATTTCTCGTCAACCGAGATGTTCCCTTTGATGTCATAGTTGCCTAGGAGTTTGCATTCCTTGCCGATTTGGAGGCTTCCTTCTACTTTTGAATTTGAAATACTGATAATGGAGTTATTTGGTAAAAAGAGAAATGACTCTGATATGGGGATTGTTCCTCCGTCGTTTTGTTCGAGTTCTTCTAATAGGCGTTCGATTTCTTCACTTCGTCCCATTTTCAATAATTGCATTAGATATACAAATATATATATAACAACAGGGACTGGGTTTCGTATATTTATCCACCCTTTTGCTTCAAACCCTTTTTCAATTTCAACACTATCGCCAACATCCAAATCTCCTTTGAGCGACAATGCCCCTTTAATCTTTGCTTTCTCCCCTAAATAAACGTTGCCACCACTCTGGATATCTCCACCAATTGTCGAAAAGATATCCACGCGTACATCGTTAGGTGAATTAAGATTTCCATCGATAATCGCATGTTCTCCGACAAAGATACGCCCGTCCGTGTTCACTCCAAATCGCAATAATGATCGATCGCCGATTACGACATCACCTTTGGTGATAATCACTTGTTCCTCGAAAAAGGTTTTATCTGGGATAACAAGCGTTTTTCTGTCAAAAACCATTATTCAAACGATATTATCTAATATATTATAAAACCAACGGCGTTCATTTTTTCAGGAAAGAAAAAAATTGATATATGTAATACGTATATGTCGGTAAGTCTCAAACGAGGACGCTGCAGGGCGAACTCGTACGGTGGGAGTTTTGAAAATGGCCATAAAACAAACAGAAGTCGAAAAAGAAAAAAATGAACAAGACAAAAAGGAATTACCTCCTATCGATAAATGGATCCAGGATATTAATTTTAAGACAACTGAAGAAATAAAAGTTCCGGATAACCTCCTTGATCAAGTCATCGGACAAGATCAGTCTGTTGCTATCGTTCGGAAAGCAGCTGAACAAAAACGACATGTGATGCTGATCGGTGACCCAGGGACAGGAAAGTCCATGGTTGCTCGAGCCATGACCGAGTTTTTACCAAAAGGGGAGCTTGAAGATATCATCGTCTATCCAAACAACGAGGATACCAACACCCCAACAATCCGTGTTGTCCCCGCGGGAAAGGCACATGAAATCATTAAAACACAACGAGAGGAAGCAAAACGAAAAGTAGAGCAACAAAACAGTATGATTCTTGGTATCGTTTTGTTGATTGTGACGTTATCCCTCATCGGGGCGATGGTCACCCAACATTTTGAATACGCGATTTTTGGTGTGATTGCAGCAGTCATGGTCTATCTTATTGTTGCAAGGGGCGGATTTTCTCAGAGAAAGGAACTGCAAATGATCCCGAAACTCCTGGTTTCTCATGAGAAAAATGATGTACCTCCGTTCATTGATGCCACTGCAGCGCACTCTGGTGCGTTACTTGGTGATGTGCGACATGACCCGTTCCAATCTGCGGGTCTGGAGACCCCACCGCATCAGCTGGTGGAGGCTGGTGCGATCCATCGTGCCCATAAAGGAGTACTGTATATCGATGAGATTAACACCTTAAGCTTACCATCGCAGCAACATCTGTTAACTGCGATTCAGGAGAAAAAATTTCAAATTACAGGACAATCAGAAAGAAGTTTTGGCGCTATGGTAAAAACAGAGCCGGCACCCTGCGACTTTATCCTTGTTTCAGCGGGAAACCTTGATGCGTTAAACGGCATGCATCCTGCGTTACGGTCCCGTATTCGAGGATATGGTTATGAAAGCTACCTCAACAGCGTGATGGATGATACTCACGAGAATCGAGAGAAACTCATACGGTTTGTTGCTCAGGAAGTCAAGAAAGACGGCAAGATTCATCATTTCAATAAAGAGGCAGTCGCCGAGGTTATTCATGAGGCACAACGACGGGCAGGCCGGAAAGGAAAACTGTCCTTGCGATTGAGAGAACTTGGTGGTTTGGTCAGGGTTGCTGGGGATATTGCCTACGAACGTGGAGATAAAATTATCACACAGAATCACGTCATTGAGGCAAAACGTATCGCACGATCGTTAGAACAACAGGTAGCAGATAGGGCGTTGGAGTCGCAAAAGAGCTATCGTTCTTTCAGAACTTTAGGTGTAGAAGTCGGTGTAGTAAACGGTCTAGCGGTTCATTCTGCTGATCCTTCAATGAGTGAGTTTTCAGGCTTGGTCTTACCGATTGTCGCAGAGGTGACCCCTGCAGGATCACAATCTGAAGGAAAAGTGATTGCCACAGGGAAACTCGGGGACATAGCAAAAGAATCAGTGCAGAACATCTCAGCAATTATCAAAAAATATATGGGCAGAGATATTTCCAAACATGACATTCATATCCAGTTTATTGGCACCTATGAGGGTGTTGAGGGGGACTCCGCGAGCATCTCTCTTATTACTGCGGTCATTTCCGCAATGGAAAATGTTCCAGTACGCCAGGATGTCGCGATGACCGGATCGATTAGCATTCGAGGAACCGTGCTTCCCATCGGTGGCGTTACTGCAAAAATTGAGGCAGCTGCCGAGGCTGGGATGAAGACTGTGCTGATCCCCAGAGCGAATCTAAATGATGTGCTTATTGAGGATAAATACAAACAACTAATAGAAATCATACCTGTTGAGACGTTGACCGATGTCCTCCAAACAGCGCTCGTCGGTGAAGGAAAAGATGAACTGTTACGTAAATTGAAAGCAATGCGCCCTCCGAAAATCATAGGCAAGGTGGAGTTGGAAACGGAGCGCAAGGCACAGCCTCCCCTAAAAACTGAGGAAACGAGCGATTAAAACATACTCGGTTAAACAACCAAAAGGAAAGCAAAAAATCTTGCTTTGCGGGTTCGTAGGTTTGGCATGAAGGCATTATTTGTTGGGCGTTTTCAACCCTTTCATCTGGGACATCTCCTGTTGGTACAACGATTGAGTACTCACTATGAGTTGATTATCATTGGCATCGGATCATCTCAATATCATGACACGGTGGATAATCCGTTTTCTGAAGAAGAGCGACATCATATGATTACGGAATCATTAGATACACTGGGGATTCATACGTATCGAATTGTTTCAATTCCTGACATTCACGATCCTCCTCGATGGGTTGATCATGTCCGCTCTGTCGTCTCAGATTTTGATGTGGTAATTGCGAATAATCCTTTTACAAGAAAATTGTTTTCAAAGAAAGGATACGTGGTGAAAGGAACAGCGTATTTTGATCGGAAACGATATTCTGGAAAAGAGATACGCCGGCGCATTATTCACGATGAGCCATGGGATGAATTGGTCCCCAAAGTCGTTTATAAATACATTCAGGGGATCGATGGGATTAACCGTCTCAAACGCCTCTCAGGTTAATTTTTTCAAAAATCGGATTTTTGATAAGAAATGTACAGATATCTTTATATAAAAATAGTAACACAATAACAGTATGATTTGTACGGGTGAGGAAATGATTCATAAGTTACGGGTGTATCTTAAGCTTCTTCGGCCGTTTACCCTCTTAGCGCCCCTTATCGTATCAAGTTGTGTTATCGTTGCTAGTCTAATGAATTCCAAAACTACTGATTTTTCATTCGTTTCCCTCCTATGGACTATCATATCAGCGAGTTTTTGTTTTGCTTCACTCAACGGTGCTTCCAATGTCTTAAATCAGGTGGCTGATCGGAAAGAAGACGCGCTTTCGAAACCCTACCGCCCGATTCCACGAGGAATCATCACTCCTAACGAAGCCTACAGGGTCTCTTTTTTCTTATACGCATTTGCACTTCTTCTTTCCTTAACCGTCCATATTCTTTTCAGTTTGTTTGTTTTTATCATCGCTTTTTTCTCCATAACCTATTCGCTTAAACCACGCATGAAAAAATATTTGTTTTTCAATCAACTGTGGGTTGCTCTCCCACGAGGGTTCTTTGGTTTCATTGGCTCCTGGAGCGTTTTTGGAAACCCGTTTGAGCCCCTTCCACTGGCGATGGGATGTATCGCTGCCCTGTTTCTTTTCGGCGGGACAGCCACAAAAGACATTTTGGACGCGGATGCAGATCGAACTGTTGGAACAAAAACCTTAGTAAATGTCTTTGGGCAAAAAACCGCAGCATTTTTCTCACTTTTTTTTATGGTCGGTGCGTTTGGGTTGATTCTTCCGTTGGTGTATTTTAAGATCATTCAGGCTACCTTTCTTCCCCTTGCATTTCTTGGTATCTTAAGTGTTGTTATCGGATGGTTGATGATGCAAGATCATAAGAATAAAAAATGCGAAAACACTTCGGCCTGGACGGTCATGTATGCAACCTATTTTATTTTTGCACTTGGTTTCGCAGTGATAGCAATTTCTTTTTCTGCATAATCCTGATTCTTATATCCAACATCAGGGATGACACCGCGATGATTACTGCGATGCAGACAAGATAAAACCCTATGCTAAATCCCCAGCTTGAATGCATCAATATTTCTTCTGAGCCTATTGGAATGATAAGTAATCTTTCTCCTTGAACTGCACCGATACTTGTTTCGGTTAATTTTGTCGTCCCGAGATAGAATGATGACAGTAAGATGCCAAGAAGAATGACTCCGCCGATGGTTAACAGGAGGGCATAATTTTTTTTCTGCATTCTTTTCGAAAGTATCCCCAGAACGAGACATAGACATGCAAGGGATGCGAGCGGTACTATTGCTGCAAGGAACATAATGAAGATATCAGGCATTTCTGCGATGTTGAGCGATATCTCTCCGTAGTATGTTCTTGTTTCAATCATCGTCGCAGGGTTCACATACATTGCGGTAATCTTTTCTGCTGGTGGGGTCGTACTCGAACCAATAAACAGCCACCATGGCTGGAAAAACGATAAGATGACAAGGAGTATTGCAAGACATTTCAGAAGAGATGAAAACGAAAATTTTTTTAACAAGGTAAGCACGACAAAAAACCCAAACAAAACACTGAATGCTAAAGAGAGAACAAGTGGGAAAATGGAATCAACGGTTGTGACAAACATCAGATGTTTGTCATTGGTTAGCTTTACTTGTTTTAATCCTATATGCTCGTCTTTTAGATATGCGTTGATTGTATATTGGGCAGGGGGCAAAGAGAGTGTTTTTTCCTTTGTTTTTGCAAGGGTTTGGTTGTCCCGAACGATAACAAATTCTATATTATTATCCAGAAGAGTATTTCCTTTCGAATCATATAAATCAAGTGTGAGATCAAACATCGCTGAAAATTTCATTCGAATTATGTTACCCGCCGTTGGTACTGTAACGTGCATATCGTCAATAAAATCCCCATAACTAATCTGAAGGTTGTAATCACCTGCAGGTACTCCTTCGAATGTGAAATGTCCTTGTTGGCTTGCTTCAGGAGTGAGTTGAATGGTTCTATTACTAATAGAAGTGACAAGAAGCGGGGTGAGTTCTACGCCAGGTGGCAAATCAAGGGAATCGGTCACAATGACGCTGAAGTTATAGAGTTGTATGGAGACTTGTTCGTTCAATTTTGTAATCGATTGGCGGAGTTCCTTATCATAGATGATGAAATCTTTGTACTCAGCTCGGAGTGTATAGGGGTCTTTGAGGTCGTAGGGGGCTTTTACGAGTAACTCCCCATTATTTTGTGTTATGTTTTCATCGTAAAGAACACCGTCTTTATTCGTCAACCAACCATGGATTCCTGGGATTCCTTGTCCGTACTGATCAAGAAACGTAAATTTTATTGTTCGTTCCCATGTACAAAACACTTTTACCTTTTTGTCTTTATCAAGATGAAGAATTGTTGACCCTGTAAATCTTTTTGTTGTATTACCCCGTTTCAAATAGACCTTAACAAGATATTCTCCTTCTAGAATGTCGCTGAAGGTTTTTTTTGCTCTGAGAAGAAGCGATCGATTTGCCGGTCCCTCAGCAATTACACGTCCCTCATGAGTAAGTTCGATCCACATCACGGGAAACGCACCACCGGTTCTATTCGACAACCAGGGGTACGTGAGATGTGCTCCTCCGAATCGGGGAATGACGGTGACATTGTACCTTTTTTGTTCTCTTTCAAAAGGTATATCGCCAGAAAGCTGACGAGATTTTACCAATGTCTGATACAGGTGTGATTCTTTTTGAACAGCGGTATACCCTCCAGTGTCTGAGGCGAAAACTTCTGCGTCAAACTGGACTACTAGATTTGATGGTATCGTTATATCATGACTGTATCCTGGCTTGTAAGAGTGTCTCCCAAAATTGATGGAAACATAATCTACTTCGGTCCCCAGAAAGTTTACGTACTCCTTCTCTGCGGCTTTTATCTGGATGCCATCACGTTCATCTGTTCCTGATGTGACAAGTCCTTGGTTGGAAGCGAAGAGAACAGCATTTGCTTTGCCCTCTTTTCCCTCTCCATAACTGAGCCACGCTTCTTTTCCTAAGGTGGCATCGTCCTTAAAGGAGACGATCCATTCGCGGTCTTTCGACGCAGGATTTTGATTTAACTGGTATTGGTCGATTTTATCGTTCTCCCCGTAGAAATCTAGGTACGGGTAGATTTGTCCAAAATTTAGGGAATCGACCGAAGCACTTCGTGATTTTATTGCGATGATCGAGCCAAATCGTCCATCGATATTATCAATCCCCTGGACGGTCGCATCTTTTAACATCTCGTGGGCCACATGAACATTTAAGCGTTTTTCATCAAGTGGATTGTAATAATATTTATAAATCGCGGTCGTCTGAACATCTTTCTTTTTTGATTCGCTCATGATACCAAATTCTACCATGAGGTTTCCGTCAACAAAGATTTTCTTACCGATAAAAACCTGATCTGAGGCACTTTCATCTTTTTCTTTACTTCCATAATAATAGGAAAAAGCAAATGATACTATCTGATCAGACTCAATAAGATCAAATACCTTGGTGCCTTTCTTTTGTTTTACTACAACTTGAGAACAGGATCGATCGAGGAGTTGTCCTTCCTGTCCCACCCCATAGACACAATAGCCATCTTCTTTTATTCCGTAGAATTTTGCTTGAGCGGATACTTCAGGTAGGGGGGAGGAAGAATAGTTTTCATCGTCAATGCTCACATGGTCTAGGTAGGTCGGCTTTGGTGTTTTGCCATCGTTATAGTAAATAAAGTAGCGTTCTGTTCCATCAGCGAAAGTTGGGATCAGGAATATCACGTTACATTCGGTGATATACGATGGTTTTTCTGTATCTTTTTTGAGAGAATAGATTTGTGATTCGAGTTCATACCATTTTTCTTTATACCAGCTGCATATTCGAATGGATGTGTTATTTTCGTTTTCTGTCCAGCATGGTTTTTCAAAGGTGATCCTCAGATCGATTGGCTGGTACTGGGCAGAAGAATCGTTTGTTGGGATCGGGGACTGCAGTTCTTGTCGGTATGACCATGCAGCATCCCAGAATGGAATGTCAACGTCCTGTGAGGAACCAGGCAGGCTTATCGCTGGAAAGATAAGCAGAAGAAGCAGGCTGACTATAATGATAGTTGACCTTTGCATAGGTTCCCTTTTTTTATATTTATTAATTACTTCTATATAAAAGAGTTGTTTTATAGATATAAGAACCTTTTTAATGAAAAGGTATGTCGCTTTGCTCTTGTTTCTCCTTATTTTTCAAAAATGGTATAAAAACCCCCTTTTTTTCCTTCAAGTTAAATAGGGGTGATAAAACTTAGTTGTCCAAGTTCTCCTAAAATGATGAGTGCGGTAAAGCTAATGGCATAGAAAAGATAGGTCACATACATCAATGACCAGGCTTGAACGTTTTCTAATGTTTCGCTTTGCTGTTGTTTGAGCATTAAATAAAAGATGAGGAAACTGGGTATGATGAAGATAGTGAGCGGCAATAAATACGCGTTAATCATATGATAATGGACGAGAAATGGAATCATGACGAACGGAACCATGAGGAATGGTAAGGAAATGTAGGCAGCTTTTCTGATACCAAATGTGTTGATGAGGGTCCGGGTTCCTGTTTTTCTATCTGCTTCGCAATCCACAATGTCCTTTGTTGTCATAGCCCCTACAAAAAATACAAGGGCAATCATGCCAATCATCAGGGGCACCATCTGGAACGGGTCGCCAAAGACGCTCCATGATGCAAGGACTGCAAATAATCCTCGTGGGATAGCTATCCAAACCTGGTTTACAAAGAGAAATCGTTTCATACGTGGTGGAAGAGAATAGACCACAGTGAACAACATAATGAGAAACACAAATACTCCGAACCATGTGTTGATCGTCACCGCACGTAGTAAGGCAAAAAGATAAAGGATATATGCGATGCTTTGTGCTTCATCACGTTCTACAACTCCGCGAGGGATCGGGCGGTACGGTTTTGATATTTTATCTGCTTCTACGTCAGTTGCCTGGTTTAGCGCATTTGATGCTCCGTTAAGAAACGCTAAGGTGAGGCTTGCTTGGCCAATGATGATCCACCAGTTTGGGAATTCAACGAATCTATCGTTGTAAACGAGACTGGCGAACATGATGAACATTGAGACAAAAAAGGGTGCAAGTAAGGTAAACGGTCTGAGTAAATCGAAATATCCTCTAAATTTTTTTGAGAGAAACCTGCTTTTTGCGTAGGGCTCTTTCATTGTTAATTTGACCGACATTATGGCACCATGAATTTGGATATTTAGTTGTTCTGTATAGAGATGTATATTATATTAATTACCTTTCAAAACCAATGCATCGATTGCCATTATCATCACCATTATAAATATTTTTTTATTTTTAAAAAATAATTTGATAAATATTTTTAAATCAGGGGGGTGGTCGTGAGCATTTCTTGAATGATCCGTGCTGAATTGATCGCACAGTTAATGCCTATCCCTGGGGCTTTGACACAATCACCAATGACATACAGGTTTTCTACAGGAGTTTGAATGTCTGGTTTTGTGTTATCCGTTGTTTTTGCTACACCGTCTAAATGCCATATCGCTGGATAGATGACCCAACGCAGCTGCGAACGAAAATCAGGGATCAATCGTTCGAGGTTCTTGTCAAGAGCGATTTTAAGTCTGTCCAGTGTTTTTTTATCACGTGCCTCTTTTGGCATACAAATGATATAGGATTGAACAAGATGATGTGATGGCGGCGCAACCCCAGTATCTGGTACAGCAGACATAAAATCAATCATGCCGACCGCGTCGTTCCCATCGACGCCGATATCTCGTTCAATGAAATGAAATGTTTTTCCTAACAAACGTGAGTCGATTTCTTTAAGCGAATAGTATGCGCACAGACTACCTGTTCCTTCAAGGGACTTCAACATGTTTACATAATCTTTTGGGAAATGGTTTTCGTCAGCAATAGCAAACAGGTTCTGTACAAGCAATGTTGAGATGACAGCATCAAACCTATATTCTTTATTTCCTACCATGACTCCTGTAGCCTTGGCCCCTTCAATGAGAATTTTTTGAACTGGTGTTTCCGTCTTGATGACTCCACCGCGGCTGACGATTGCTTTTGCAAGTTTCTGATGAATCCCCCCGAGACCGTTTTTCGGATATCCGACTGGTTTTGAGCCTTTTAAAAGTGTGCGTTGTGCACGGAACATTTCCCCTGTTGAAATACGATCGAGATTATTGACCGTGGAAATAGACCGAGAAAAAATCTCAAGGACGAGTTTCATTTTTCCTTGTCCATATTGTTCAATGGTTTTTGTCATAGAGATGCCATCGAGTCGGCGCATGGTTTTTTCACTAGCAAAAAGGAGTCGAAGGATGTTTGGAAGAATTTTTATTTTATCAAGTCGTGAGAGGAAGGGAAAGTCATATCCGCCTTCTTTAATGAATCCAACGCTTGATTCGAGTGTTTCGATGTGGTCGTCAAGTGTCGCAAGCACGCTATTGAGATTGGACATGACCCCACCACCGATCGCATGGTACCCGAGATCAAGCATGTAGCCGTCCAACAATTTTTTACTGAAAATCGTTTGAAGATCAGGCTCTGCGTAGGGGACGTTCATCTGAAATCGCGAAAGCAGCTTTAGATACTGGTCCATGGTATACGATGAAGCATCAAAGGACAGAGCCCGGCCACCAATTACTGTTTCTTTTTCAAAAATCGTTACTTTATATCCTTGTTTTGTAAGGAGAGCACCTGCCGTAAGACCACTGATACCTGCCCCGATAATGCAAATCTCTTGTTGTTTTGTATTGCCCATTTACATCCTTGGCCTGAATAATTTTTCTCCTAGTAATGGCGTAAAAATGATATACCATGCAATAGGGAAAATAATGAGTATTATCGAGGGGACTACTCCGATGATGGGGATGAGCATGATCGGTACAAGTGAATATCGCAGGAAAGATTGTATCCCGATATATTTCCGTATTGCATTGCGTTCAAATCTTTTCAGCGATAACAGTTTTATGCTGAAGAACAAGACGCCAAAGGCTGCTGCAGCTAAGATACCTATGATGAGCGGTTGCCATGGTTCATAATAAATTAATTGATCCTTAAAAAAGAAGAATGGCGTAAAAAGAAGAACGACTGAGAACAATCTGATGCCCATACCGAATGCTTTGAAACTGGTAGGAATGTATAGTTTTTCTCCATCTACCTTTACCCCTGAACCAAGAGCGATGTTGTTGACCCCCATCATGAAATCATGATCCGCATCCTTGATACCGCCTTCGACTGCATTCATATGTAAGGCTTGGTTGAAGGTCAGAATGAAGATAATCCAGGTTATGATCGTTGGTGCTCCGAAGGATAGAGCGCCGAGTAAAAATAAAAATGACATAGAAATAGCCACAAAGAAATCCGAACCCGGGAGCGTTTTGCCCCGGAGGTCATAGATACTTCCAAGTATCCCTGCAAGAAAGATACAGATCATAGCAAGAAATTTATAATCATTGAGATTTTGGCCGCGCCATAGTAAAAAAAGGAAGAAGAATGCTAGGAGAACCAAAAAGAAACAGATAAAAACTGCGGTTCGTGGATGAATCGTGCCATCGACAAGGGGTTTGCCTTTCAGTTCCGGAATGAGTCTATCAAGCTCGATATCTGCGTAATCATTCAAGATGAATCCATACATTGCTGAAACAGCACCAATAAAAAATAAAATCAGAAGGTTAGGCAGATCCGTCATGCCGACGGTGAGTGCCCCGATCACAGGAGGGATAGCAAGAGCACCAAGACCTGGAATGCGAAGCAGCCTTGCATATGCAGTAATTTTGTTCATCTGCGGGTAGGAAAAAGGTGTCGCTATTTGAGTTTTTCTAATGTTTTACATCGTTTTTGGCTGAAGTAGTGTCCCATGCAGGATAAGATTTGAGAAAATGAACCCAAGCCCGGGGAAGAACATAAGTATGCCTGGCCACGGGTTGCTTTGACTCATCAGCATAATGGGAACAAGAGTAAAATTAATCATATAGTGACTCCCGATGAACATTCGTGCCCGTTTGCGGTCAAAGCTTTTCATCATCATCAGTTTGTGTGATAAGAAAAACATCAAAAAGCCGACAAAGATCAAGGAAGCCCATTGGATGTATTGAAAGAGCGAAAGTGTACGAATATTCCATATGATAAAAAACGGTAGGAAAACACCTATCAGGTCAGCGAGCTGGATTCCATAGGCTAGTGTTTTGAAACTTCTTGAAACAAAAAGTTTTCCTTCGTTTATCCGTACCCCCATTTGGATTGCAAGTGTATGTGCTCCCCTGTAAAAGTCGTTTTCGATATCTTTCATTCCCCCTGCGACCATTTGCATGAACAGGACCTGTATCGCTCCAAGGATGCAGACGATCCAGGTAAGCGTAGTGAGTGACGTAATTGAATTGGTAACAACGCTTGCTCCGTATACGATCAAAAAGAAAACACCGATAGCAACAAAGAAATCAGTGAGAGGGAATTTCTTACTTACTAAATCATACAGGATGATGAATGATGCTGATGCAGCCAGGATAATAAGCGGAAAAAAACGTTGTGTGGTAATTGCTAGATATAAAGAGATGATAAATGCGACTGCCATGGAGCCGAATGCAAAGATCCATGCATTCCGAAGGGAAATCGTCCCGCTGATCAATGGTCGGTCGCTAATCTCTTTGGATGATTTGTCAATGTTGAAATCAATGATATCATTGAAGACGAATCCAAAGGTGTGCCCTAAAAATCCAATGAAAAACAAGAGAATGAGTGTGGTGATGTCGTATTGCTGCATCGCAATCGCCCCCATCACCGGTGATATACCTGTTAAAACCGCGTTGAATGACCGTGAAAGTTTCAGATATTCTCGTAACATACGAGAATCTTAGAAATGGAAACAGCATAAAAATCCATCGATAGAATCTTTGTTATCTAAATTTAAGGAACTCTGCGATAAACAGATTGTCGATGGACTCTGTTTCTGAATTGATACGCACTGATCCAGTACATTTCACGTGATAACGCCAGTAATCCATCAACGGAAAGATTTTTACATGATGGATATCAACGGTTTTCATGGTGACCTGAAGAGCAATGGTGTCAGTTTGGGCGTCGAGACTGAACACATGAGGTATCATTTTTCCATTTTCTTCAGATATTTCAGTTGCAGTGAAGTGCAGGTTCTTTGGTGATACATTGATGTAGCTATTGTGTATGGTATTCATGACAAGGAGCGGTTGAACTTTCACGGTTGTTCTGATGATGTTTGCCCAGGTAATAGCAGTACGGTCAGAATATATTTTTCCCCAGTACCATCCGATGTTTCGCAGGGCGAAGATTTTCACATTCCAGTTATGGTCATGATATCCACTTCCCTGCACGGTTATGGTCTGGGCTGCTAGAGTTATCGTTCCAGATACAAGTGCTCGTGGGAGAGTAACAACCCACCAGTCTTCTGCTTCGTGTTTTCCTTTCCATCCTTTTGTTGTTCCGATGAATTGTAGCTCTGCTGCAACATCGTCTATTTGAAATGAGATATCGTAGATGAGATTTCCTGTTTTTTCATCAATGTATCCTTTCATTATGGTCCGTTCAGCTGTTTTGATGAATGGTTTTTCTTTTGATATCTCGACATCTTTGAGAAGATGCATTTTACGTTTGTGAACGACGAGATGCCCTTCTTTATAAATATCAAACCTTACGAAAAGGAAGCTTAGGTTCAATCCACTGAGAATTCTGGCACTAAATTGGATGCTGTATTCATCATTAAGTGCAGCGTCAAAATACCACCATTCGGTGAACTGAAGTCCTTGCGATCCATGGTAAGCATCGTCCTTAAGGATGATGTCTTGAGGAGAAAATTCAAAGGTATCTGCTGGTTCATCGACCTGATCCTTTTTCCTATTTTTCTTATGATTTTTCATCAAACCAGGAAAAGAAAGCATGTAATTAATTTTTCTCACGGATTGATTTTTGCATTTACAGCAAATCTTAGCCACAATATACTCATTGTCGTAATTTCCTGTTGAGTAACTTTTTTATTATCAGTCGTATTTATCTTGTCTGATACTCGATGGCTTGGAAAACAAAAGTAGTAGGGTATTTCCGACTGATGCGATTTCAATCAGCTGCATCGGAGTCTTTACTTATCCTTATCGGTGCTTTGCTCATGGGACAGAAGGATCCTTTGTTGTTGGTCGTCTTGTTTGTTGTCGGTGTTCTTTTTCATATTTATGGATTTGTATTCAACGATTATGCGGACATCGAGGTCGATAAAAAATCAGTTGATCTGAAGAAAAAACCTTTGGTGAGTGGACTGATTTCGCCGACGCACGCTCTGCTTATAACCTGCATTTCTGTCGTGTGTCTCTATAGTATTGTTATCGTATTTTTTCCTTCAGTTATTGCCATCACGATTTTATCTATGGCCATCCTCTTAGGGGGGATCTATGATTATTTTGGGAAAAAAATCTCACATATCTCAGATTTTTTTGTAGCTGGAGCCCTTGCGTTGATTGTCCTGTTCGGCGCAAGTACGGTTTCGTCACACATCACCGTCATCGTGTATATCATTAGTCTTATGATTTTCATTGGGATCGTATTTGCAAACGCGGTTGAAGGGGGTTTAAAAGATGTGGATCATGACTACCTGGGTGGGGCAAAAACCATTCCAACCCTTTTAGGCGTGAAAGTAACCGAAGGACATTTACTCATGACCCGGCGGTTTTTGGCGTTTGCTTATGGATTGATCGCTCTCTGTTTTTTGTTGCTTATCGTTCTTTTAATGCAACCCGCGATAGGTTTCTTTAATGGTGATTATCTACGATTGGGCCTCGTCAGTATATTGGTTGTTGTGATGGTTTTTGTCTCAGTTAAATTCCTCTCGATTTCATTGTTTGATCGATCGAAAATGAAACGACTTTACGCTGTTCTTAATTCGCTTGCTGGAATAGTTTTACTTGTGACGTTGTATCCATTTTTTGGGTTGGAGGATTTGGTGATACTTCTTTTGATACCGATCGCATGGTATGTGGTGTGTAATAACGTGCTTTATGGCAAACCACTACAACCAGATGTGTAGAAGTACAAATCTTTAAAAACACATCACCGTATCTTTTTCCATCATGATAATCACAAAACAGAAAAACATCGAGCAGATTCTTCAGATTCTTGGGACTGGACCTGTTTTTCTCGTTGGATGTAGTGAATGTGCAACGCTTTGTCATACGGGAGGTAAGTATGAGATTCTGGCGATGAAAAAAACGCTGGAACAAAGGAACATACCGGTATCCGGTTATGTTATCCTAGATCCCGCATGTCATCTGCAAAACGATAAACGTATGTTGAAAGACTACGGAAAAGAACTAGATAAAACCATGAAGATACTTGTTTTTTCGTGTGGGAATGGTGCACAGACGGTCGCTGAGATCTTTTCTGAAAAAGAGATAATCACCGGTAATGATACCCTTTTTTTAGGTGAAATTTCCCATGCGAATGAATTTAACAAACGATGCATGCTGTGCGGGGAATGCCTTTTGGATCTCTTCGGAGGTCTGTGCCCTGTATCCCAGTGTCCGAAATCGATGTTAAATGGTCCTTGTGGTGGATCTTCTGATGGGAAATGTGAGGTTGGTTCGCAGCTGGAGTGCGTCTGGGATCGTATCTATCAAGGATTGAAAAAACAAGGGAATCTGAAAGCGTTATCGATCATTCAGAAACCAAAGGATTGGTCAAAAGCCGGGGAGCTGAAAAGGAGAATCTGACGTGAATTATCGCAGTAATCTGGAAAAGCGTCTTTCAGAAGGACAGTTTGTCATCACCACTGAAATCGGACCACCAAAAGGCTCTGATGCTAGTAAGATCCGTGATAAAGCAATGATGGTGAAGGGCTGTGCAGATGCTTTTAACATCACTGATAATCAAACTGCTGTCGTGCGGATGTCCAGTCTCGCGGGGTCGCTAATCCTTCTTCAGATGGATATGGAACCGATCATGCAGATGACGTGTCGTGATAGAAATCGTATCGGCCTGCAGAGTGACGTGCTTGGTGCTGCTGCACTCGGGGTCCGAAACATCCTTTGTCTTACTGGTGATCATCAGTCGTTTGGGAATCACCCGACTGCAAAAGGCGTGTTCGATATCGATTCGGTTCAGCTTCTTCAGATCATAAAGAACATGCGAGATGCAGGGGTCTTTCAGAGCGGGGATCCGCTGCTTGCTCAACGTCCCTGTGTGTTTCTTGGTGCTGCAGCAAACCCTTATTCTGGTTCGTTTGAGAGCCAGATGAATCATCTGCGCAAAAAGATAGATGCTGGGGCTGAATTTATTCAGACGCAGAGTGTGTATAATGTCGAGAAGTTTTCTCGATGGATGGATGAGGTTCGGTCACAAGGCCTCGATAAGAGGGTTCATCTTCTTGCCGGGGTCACTCCGTTGAAATCCGTAAAAATGGCGGAGCGGATGAAATTTCATGTTCCTGGGACTGATGTCCCTGATGCGGTATATCAGAGGATGGAAAATGCTTCTGATCCGGCAAAAGAAGGATACGCGATTGCACTGGAGCTCATTCGGGAGCTAAAAAGCATTGCCGGGGTTCATGGTATTCATATCACTGCTCTGTTTTGGGAAGAGATTATCCCTGCCCTGGTAAAGGACGCAGGGTTCAATGCACGGATATGCTAGTCAAGAGCTTGTTTTTTTTATCATTGTGCGAAGTAATGATTTTTTTAAAACTCTGGTGAAAACGCCAAGGGTGCAGTGTACAAGATATTCTGATAACAATATTAATATATTTAATTGGTAATATAATGGTAAAATCAATTCATGGGTATATGCTACCGCGACTTACGGAGTACATCGAATATTTTGCAGACAAAAAGGAAGATCGAAAAACATGTTGGATCAGCTGGGAAGACTCATTGAAAAAAGACCATGGTTCGTGGTCCTTGTAATAGTCCTGATAACGATTGGTTTTTCTCTGTTTATCCCTTCTTTGACCTTTAAAACAAATTTTGAGGATTTCGCACCGGACAATGAACAAGTAAAAGCAAATGATCGTATCACCGAATATTTTGGTATGAGCAAACAAACGATGATTCTTTTTATACAAAAAGAACAAGCAGAAAGTACGATCAGTGTACAGGCTCTGCGAGATCAATATGATCTTCAAAAAGAACTGACAAAGATGCCTGAGGTCAACGCAACAATCTCCATTGTCACCTTCCTCGACCCGATCTGTCAAATGGAATTTAATAAAACAGTGGAAAACTGCAGCGATGAGCAACTGGGGACCGCAATATCTGACCTTCTCAACGAACAACCATCTGGAGAAATGACCATCTTTAAAACTGATGACCCCAATGAGCCAATCGATTACTATCGATCATCCCTCCGATCAAGTGGAAAAGCCGTGGATAGCGCTGATATTAAAAACTGCTATATTTTGAAAAGTAACAAGACCCTTACCTTCTCTTTTGAGGTCTATTCTCTCTCAGATCTCACCTCAACCGTAAAACCCCCATTTTCAAAAGTAAATATAATGGAATGGTATCTGGGATTTGAAAACTCGCTGCTCCCGCCAGGGTTTGAGATGGGATATCAGATTGCTGCGCGGATAGAACCAAGCGTTCCACGCTGGGAGATTGGAGCCGGGTTGCTTGGTAACCTTCGACATCTCCTACAGAACAGTCGTAACCACGACCTTACATCATACAAAAAAACAGCGTATCTCTGGATCAGGCCCCCTGGGCAAGAGATGTCGTTCCCAGTGCAGCTTCGCACGGGAAATGTCACCTTTGATACTAGCACAAATAGGATCAGTATTAGCGTATCGCGAAGCGAACTGAGCAGCTTTGGTATCGCGCTTCAGTTCGGGTCCTTTGAGCTGCCCGCAAAGCTGACGAATTTTTCTGCAGGGGTCCGATACTATAAGAGCCCTGTGCTCCACCGATCAGGTGGACGCATCGTGATGAACACCAGTTATTTATTTCAACGCATCCAGCGTCTCCAATCAAGACCATTACTTGGTACAGTGTTGGGCGGCATTCTTCAAAAATATGACATTAACCTTGATGATTTTTCAGGCCTCTCTCAGAATATGCAGGGTACTGATCTTCTTCCTCCTACATTCTCATTAGCTACCATTCAAACACTCTGGACCCAGACAGATATCGCACCGGATAGTGGTGTTTCACCAACGATATTTCCCTTGATACCACAGCTTTTTAATGACTTACGCGTGAATGCCTTATCGTTCATTTCCTCTGATTACGCAACGTCTAAAAACCCTCATGCAAGTATGTGTATTGTTCAGCTGAATTTGAAGAGCAGTGATGCAGAAGAACTTGCAAAGGTCAACAACAACATCATTGGCAAGATCAATGAGCTGGACAATCACTACACCAGCATCTCCATACAAGCCACTGGAGAAGGGATTGTCACCACGCAGATAAACGACGTCGCCATGGATGCGATGTATATTATTGGACCATTGATTTTTATCATCATCCTTTGTATCTTGTTTATCGCCTTCAGAAAACCATCCTATGTTCTTCTACCTATTATCGTGTTTGCTTTTTCATGTATTTGGCTGTTTGGAACGATGGCCCTGCTTGGGATATCCTTTAACATCATCGCAGTCGCGCTTCTGCCCCTGAATATCGGCTTGGGAGTGGAGTATTCTGTAAACCTGCTGTTCAACTATCGAATAGAGATAAATAAAGGACGAACCCCTGCGGAAGCGATCCGACTTTCGATAAAAGAAGTTGGCATCGCGATCTTTTTAGCATGGTTCACCACATTTGTTGCGTTTCTTTCGTTCCTCAGCGCAACGCTCCCGCCCGTGAGAGACTTTGGAATTTTCCTTGCGTTGGGCATAACCTATACGTTCATCATCACGATGACATTGCTTGTCGCCCTTCGTTATATTATTGATCGAAGGAAGAAGATCGCCACCATAAAACCCAAGGCACAAACCTTTTCGATGACCAGTACCATGGGGCGGCTCGCACAAGTGCTCCTCCGTCATGAGAAAAAAGTCTTCTTGGTCACCATTCTTATTTGTCTGGTGATGGGAACTGCGGTGACACAGTTGAAATCTGGATTTAGTATGAATCAATTCATCCCGCAGGACAACCCAGCACTCAAACTCTTTTCTCAGATTGGTGAAGATTTCCCGTTCTCAAGTCAGGATCAAGAATATATTCTCATCGAGGGAAACACTGCAACGGTGCAGACTTTGCAGGGTCTTAGGGACACTCATGAGAAGATGAACGACGACCAGTATGTCGCCCGGAGGCCTGATGGGAGTACTAAAACAGAAAGTATGTACACCATTATTGAACAAGCTGTTGCCAATAACCAATCGCTTGTTTCCTTGTTTAATATCGATGAATTGAGCGGACAGCCAAAAACCGATGCCGATGTGCAGCAGTGCTATGATTACTTGTATTCGAGTGTCGAATACGGGATGCAAGTATCTGGTGTTCTCCACAGGGATGACGGCGAATATACGGCGACCATTGTTCGTATCTATGTCGATCTTGGTTCTTCTAGCGATGATATGACAAAACAGTTTGAGCAGCTGAATAAAGACTTAAACGATGATCTTGCAGACTATGGTGAAACAAAATCCACTATCACTGGTAACCTCCTAATCACCTTGTCTATTCTTAAAAATATGACTGAAAGTCAGATCCTTTCAACGGTTTTATGTTTCATTCTTGCGGCAATCATGCTTTCTCTTATTTATCGGAACCCTGTCCTAGGATTGATTGCGATGATTCCTGTCACCATTTCCATAATTTGGGTTTTAGGGAGCATGTATTTTATTGGGTATACCTTGAACATTTTAACCATCACTGTCACTAGCATAACCATTGGTGTCGGTATCGACTACGCCTGTTATATCACCGAGCGGTTCCGTTTGGTTGCTGATCAAACAGGTGATGTGACCAAAGCGGTAACAGAAACCATCTCGCGAACAGGCAGTGCTGTTCTCATTGCCGCTCTTTCTTCGATGTTCGGATTCGGTGTTCTTGCGTTTGCTCCAATCCCGCCCCAGCAACAGTTTGGTATTATCACGGCCATTACCCTTACCTACGCGTTTATTACGTCTATTTTTATTCTGCCGTTAGTGCTTGCCCAATGGGCGAACTGGCGGAAAAAACGAAAAGGATACATTATCCATCCTGGACCTCCAAAGGGACTGGAGGGTGTTGCTGCAGATACCGAGTTTACCAGTGAACAGTAAAGTATCTATAGTTATAAATGATGAGCAAATACAAGCTGACAATACAGTTGCAGATGAAAAAGGTGGTGAGAATTAATAATGGCAGAAACTGAGTCAGAAAATGATGAAAAGGTCTGGAAAAAATTCTTACGAAAGCATTGGGGCATTGTAATCGTCTTTATCATAGGAGCAATCGTGGTGGTCGCGGGTGCTCTCTACGTTTTCCTCTGGTTTGTTAATGATGCACAGACGGCAGGTCTGGTTCCGACCACACTCGGGTTATGGGCTACGAATCATCTAGTATGGTTCCTCATCTATCTGATACTTTGGGAGATTCTCCTTGTCGGCATTCCAGTTATCATCGCGGTTGTGCTCGGGTATTTCTTATGGTGGAAACGGTTACCTCGTGAAGAAAGGGAAGACTATAGACACCGTCATCTGTTCGGCAAACGCTCACGACGCTCGGACGGGGGTAACGCGTTTTCGTTCTTGATTTTCATTGGTTTCATAATCAAAATCTACGTGGACGGAAACTGGAATAAGCCATTCGAACTGTGGACATTCAATTACCTCGCATCTTCCTTAGTCTGGGTAATAATCTGGATCCTCATCATCTTCGGGATTCCCATGACCATCGGAGGCTGCTTGTGGCTTCACCATGAGATGAAAAAGGAATCGTAGATCAAGGTTGTCATTTGATTGGCACAAAAAACATTTGTGTTTTAAGTGCAGTAATTGGATATTGATTAAAGCGGGTTGGATAGTGATTTTTTACTAGCATCTATGGTTTTATTTCCAAGAAGAATACACAATTTATTGTTCACTCGTGGGGGAGGTTTAGTTTTGTTCGTGTTACAGAAGCCCAGTCAGGAAAATACTTATAGGAAATGACGATACCTGTGAAATAAAATAATTAAGGGGTTATGTTGCTATGCCAAAAAAATCGATGAAAAAAATTCTAGTGACCGGTGCCGTCGGTCAAATCGGCTCAGAACTGACTATGATGCTCCGGAAAAAATTTGGAAATGACAATGTGCTTGCCACTGGTCGGAAAACCAAACCAAGTGACACGGTTCTCAACTCTGGTCCCTTCGAGTTCATCGATATCAGTAAACGAGAAACAATAGAGAAAGTCGTAAAAGATTACGACATCGACACGATCTACAACATGGCAGCGATCCTTTCTGCAGTTGGAGAAGAAAAACCTATCTTATGCTGGGATGTCAATATTAATGGATTGTACAATTGTCTGGAGGTTGCCCGGGAGCACAGCATGGTTCGGGTGTTTGTGCCCAGCTCCATTGCAGCGTTTGGTCCAGAGACGCCTCGAGATAACACGCCCCAGGAGACGATCCTGAAACCAAAAACAATGTACGGGGTGACCAAGGTGGCTGGTGAGCTCCTTGGCGATTATTACGTGAAACGATTTAATCTTGATGTAAGAGGGGTCCGATATCCTGGCATCATCAGTAGTGAAACCCTTCCTGGTGGAGGAACTACAGATTATGCGGTGGAGATATTCTACGAAGCAATAAAGCATAAGAAATACACGTGTTTCTTACGCGCAGATACTGCTCTTCCCATGATGTATATGCCTGATTGTCTGAAAGGGACTCTTGATCTGATGGACGTCGATGTTTCCAAGTTGAAACATCACTGTGACTTCAATCTGGCTGCCATGAGTTTTTCTGCTGAGGAGCTTGCTCATGAGATCACAAAACATATCCCGGAGTTCACCTGTGATTATAAACCAGATTTCCGTCAGGCGATCGCTGATTCCTGGCCTCGCTCCATCGATGATAGCGCTGCGCGTAAAGAATGGGGCTGGAAACCGAAATATAACCTTGCAGACATGACAAAAGATATGCTGCAAAAACTCAGTAAACGATACGAAGAAGGAAACCTCCTCCTTTCGTAATCTTCCTTTCTTTTTTTCTTTGTTTACTCCATGGAAAGTTTTATGTGCTACACGGCATTCTCTGGTCTATTGTGAGGTGAATCAACAGTGCCGCAAACAGAGGAGGTTGGAGTAATTATGAAAGGAAATATTGATGCGATTAGAGGGTATTTGGGTGCTGAATCTGATTATCTGTTGAAGCATACTTCTACGAAGATTAAAAAAGAAGTATTGCATCTTCCCGGACCAGATTTTATCGACGAAACTTTTCTTGATACTGACCGGTCGACCCCTGTTATTCGAAACTTGAAATCCTTGTTCAACAATGGACGGTTGGCAGGAACCGGGTATCTGTCGGTTTTACCGGTTGATCAGGGCATTGAACATTCGGCTGCTGCATCGTTTGCCCCGAACCCACTGTATTTTGATCCTGAAAACATCGTGAAGCTGGCGATGCAGGGAGGATGTAATGCGGTGGCATCAACCCTTGGTGTTCTTGGTGCGGTCTCACGGAGATATGCGCATAAGATACCGTTTATTGTAAAGATTAATCATAATGAGCTGCTGACCTATCCTAATAAGTTTGATCAGATCATGTTTGCTGGTGTTGAGCAAGCCTGGGATATGGGTGCAGCTGCGGTTGGTTGTACTATCTATTTTGGTTCTGATGAGTCAACGCGGCAGATCCAAGAGGTGAGCCAGGCATTTAAGTACGCCCATGAACTGGGGATGGCAACAATCCTGTGGTGTTACCTCAGAAATCCTGCGTTTAAGGTCGATGGAAAGGATTACCATACTGCCGCGGACCTCACCGGTCAAGCCAACCATCTTGGGGTGACCATTGAAGCTGACATCGTGAAACAAAAACTCCCTGAGAGTAATGGCGGGTATAGCGCGCTGAACAAAGGTGGGGTGAAATATGGGAAAATCGACGAAAAAGCATATACGGAGCTTTCCTCGGATCATCCGATCGATTTGACGCGGTATCAGATCGCAAACTGTTACATGGGGCGTATCGGGTTGATCAACTCCGGGGGAGCCTCTGGAAAGGATGACTTTGGTCAGGCGATCCGCACCGCAGTCATCAATAAACGTGCCGGTGGTACTGGGCTGATCTCTGGGAGAAAGGCGTTCCAGAAATCCTTTGAAGATGGAGTAAGGCTCCTGCATGGGATCCAGGACGTCTATCTGTGTAAGGAAATCACGATTGCGTAAAAGAAATATTTTTTCTTTTTTCCTTTTATTTGATTATTCTTTCATCTTTTAAAAGACGACTTGTTTTTTCTTAGTAGATGAGTACTGCTTTGACGCCTTTTGCATTTCTGATCGTTGACAGTAATGTTCCCGGTATTTGTTTTTCGGTGATGATGAAGAGTCGTGGCGCTTCAGTGAATTCAAAGTCATCGACGATTGCTTGTCTGATGCTGATGTTTTGGGAAGCAATGATGGTTGCGACATCGGCAAGGATTCCTGGCATGCTGGGGTCTTCTGGGATGATTTCGATGACGCCCCATTTCATGTGTGGTGCGACTTCTTTGAGATGACAGGTGGGTGCAAGGTTGGAAAAAATCTTGATGAGTTCTGGTTCTTTGGTGATGACGTCTCTGGTCGCGATGACCGCGCGGCGGTCGACATGGAATGCTCGTGCTATTTTTGAGTCAGCAAGTTCAATGGGGCCGCAGTAGAAATTGTTGTTTTGTATTTTTATTCCGTATTCGAGCATTTTTTGTGCGATTTTTTTTCGTTGGGGGTATGCGTTGAAGTAGTGTTCGATTTGTTTCCACATGGTATAAAACTGTACGTTGATGTCCTATAAATAATGTTTGTTTTAACTTTTTTCCATCCTATGATGTATAAAATTATACATTGAAGTATAGTTTTAGAAAAATTAATATAGTCATGTCTCCAATTATTTTATTCATGAAGAAAACAAAAATCACACTTGACGAAAATGAAATCCCAAAAAAATGGTACAACATCCAGGCTGACTTCAAAACCCCCATGGACCCGCCCCTCCACCCACAGACCAGACAGCCCATCGGTCCGGATGATCTCAAAAC
>DQIQ01000053.1 GCA_003942085.1 Thermoplasmata archaeon
AGTATCGCTCATGGTTGCGATGATCGCCACTGGCGAGGAGGTTTTCCAGTATCCCGATATCGCATTGACTGAAGACGAAGGTGCTTGGTTATCATACCCGCATCTTGAATCCGCACCCCCAGGAGCTGACTCAGCATTCGTCGCATTATCCTTCGCAATACTATAAAACTGATAGTACCCACTCCCATTCGAAAACGCAAAACTCCAACTCCAAGGTAATGCAGTATCCACACCACTGCTCACCCACCCGCCCCATGAAGCATTATTGCTACTAAACCGATAGTACAACGTGACATTCTTCACACCACTCAACCCATCACTTGCTGTAGCAGTAACTGTCGCTGCTAGGTTCTTCCAATACGATAAGATTGCATTGACAGACGATGTCGGTGCTACATTATCATATCCACACCATGCATCAGCACTCCCTGGAGCCGCCTCGGCATTTGTCGCATTATCTTTCGCAATACTATAGAACTGATAATATCCTGTACCGTTCGAGAATGCAAAGCTCCAAGACCATGGCGAAGCAGTATCAACACCCGCACTTTTCCATCCACCCCAAGAGAGGTTATTGCCACTAAACCGATAGTACAACGTGACATTCTTCAATCCACTCCAACCAGTATCCGATGCAGTAGTTGAGATCGTTAGTGGACTCGTTTTCTTCCAGTATGGTGTGATGGCAACAACATTTGAGCTTGGTTTTATGAAATCCGGTGTTGAAAAATAAAACCAAGATGTATTTGTATCTGTTCCATCAGTTACAGAAACTTTCCACCAATATTTCGTATTGTTGTTACTAAAATTATTATTTCCCTGATGATACGTTCCATTACTAACAGAGCTGTTAATTCCAAAGAGTTGCCACGACCCGCTACTGTTGCTAGACCAGCTTATTGTCACGCTGGCTCCATCAGGATTGTTTACAGTAATGTTCATTTGCGGTCGTAGATTTATGCCCCAGCTTTGATTGGTTGGACCCGCATTGGTTATCGTTGGTACCGGTCTTGATTTATTGAAATCAAATTCATACAGTTCATAATACATGCCACCATTGTTTACATTGACATGAAATCGCATCCGAGCTTCATTGACAGTACCCTGGGTGAATCTTTTTTCCATCCATTGTCTATCAGAAAATGTACCTTGGAAGACATCAACCCAAACCCCGCCTTTTTTAATATCAAGATCGGCTTGATCGACTTGCACGGCATCTCCGGTAAGTCCTTTGGCGTAAAAGCGGACTTTATCACACAGTAAAACACTATGATTCACATATACGTAGAAGCTCCATTGTCCATCTGGGTCATTGGCATCATGATATGACCGAGCGTAGGTCTCTGTATCATCATCATAGATATTGATCTCGCTTTCCCAGTGTGAATTAGGATCATTGTGGTTGGTGGGAGTTATCCACCCCAATGACGGTGTTGTCGTAGTGAAATTTTTATTTGAACCATTTACCGTACCAAAACTATTACGAACCTGCACTCGATACTGATAGCTATGACCAAGGGTAAGATTATGGATCATTACTGTGAAATCTTCGTTTTTTACTTTGCTACCACCCCACGCTGTATTGTTTCCATATGAGGTATCTGATCCATATTGGAAACGATATTCACAAGGCTCTCCACCATCATCGGAAACATTTCCATTTAAAATCGCGGTTGTTTCATCAATTGATGTGGCATTAAACGTTGTGCCGTTTGGTAATGTAAGTGGTTGACCTTGCCAGAAATCAAATTCATAGAGCCAATAGTTCCATCCTCCTGCGTTATAATGATATCGAAAACGGGCTTTGGTGACGTTCGTTTCAGCACTGAAACTTAATTCAGACCAAACATCGTTTGTAATAGTTCCATTATACTTGTCTATCCAACTTGAACTATTGTAGATATCCACATCGACCAGGTCAACAGCTCCTCCGAAATCAGAGAAGATTCGCACACGGTTACAATATATTGCACTGCTCAGGGTTAATTCTAAAAACCCTCGCCATCCCACTGCTCCGGCATGGGTAGCAAATGTCCCGGTATTATCATCATAGACTCTTGTTTCTGTTGTCCATTGACTGCTCGGATCTGCATACCCTGTGGGTGAAACCCATCCTGATGTTGGATCGACGATATAGTCATACTCTACCGCATCACCAGATGTTCTGAGATCAAAGGTGGTTTGACTGTCGCTGAGGTTTGTTAAGAGAATCTGATAACGTTGTGCTCCGGTGATGTTTTCAAACGATGTAATAAGCGTATCACTATCTTTTGCATAGACTTCTATGCAAGATATGCCGTTACTTCGTGCAAAGATGGTAATATCATTCTCATCATCTAATGCTTTTTCAAACGTTACTCTGACATACTCTCCGTTGTAGATTGGTTCTGACCATTTATCATCTTTTGCCTTTACATCATCGGAGATATCTGCAAGAAAGAGTCTATTTTCGTCAAGGTGCTCTGCTTTGATGATTTCAATTACTATTTCATAGGTTTGTTCTGATAAATGAGGTACTGTCCATTCAATGCGGTCAACCAAGCTATCGTTATCCAGATCAATACCGGTAAATCCTACCTCCATTCTTGAACCATTTATGACATGGAACAAATGAATGGTATCATTTGGTCGATTATCTATGGTTGAAAATGCGGTGATATTTGTATAATGAATGTCACTAGCGACCGTTACTTGTTTGTGGTAACTATCAAGTGATGTCTCGGTGATAGACCAATCTTCTGTAGAATTAACAGTCAAATGGTTGATATCATCGTTAGCAGAATTATTTTGATTTTCTAAAAAACTATCATTAGATAAGACAGTGTCAGAGAGATTTCTATCAACGTTATCTGGAGGCACCGCTCCAACCATTTCATCGCTAGAGGTCTGATTACTTGATTGATTCACCTGAATGTCGGTTTCATTGGTCATTTGCGCTGAACGATTATCACTATTTGAAGTCTCATCAGGTAAAACACTCCATGTTTTCTCAAAACCAAACGAACCGTTTGTAGCATTCATCACCGTGATTTCTGCGACATACTCACCTTCCTCAACAGCAGGGACAACCCAATATGCTTGCCACACCTCATCATTCGAATTGTTATCCAAGGGTGATAACACCACGGTGCCAAGACCACCCATATCAGCAACAACGGAACTGATGCCAAGACCGTAAGGAACAGCAACCTTGACAACCAACGTATCATTATTATGAACAAGCTCAGGAGAAAGAGACACAGATATTTCATCCCGGTCAGAATGAACCGGAGAAGAAATAATGGAGACCGACATGATAGGCATACAGAGAAGAAATACCGCTACTACCAGAGGAAAAATCCTTTTTCTTACACCACCATTATTGTGAAAAGATGTTTTTTTGTAAAAAAAATTTTTTTGAACAACTTTTTTTGCAGGTACTTGAGAAACTTTACTTATTATGAGAATATCAACTACTGTATCGATATCCTCAACGCGCCCTTTCCCATCCACTGATTGTTCTGAATACAAGTAAACATCCACATCCACGCTATCTATTAAATATAGATAATAAACAATACGTTTTTAAGATTAACTCACCGTAACATCATCGATTTTTTCTTTTTGATATCTTTTATATAAAATGCATCAAAACTATAAAAGAGAATCTTGAAGTGACTTTCTTAAATCGTTTCCCTTTCACAATATGTCGTTATCAAAAACGTTTAAAAAAACATCTCAGTTAGTTGGATGGGGTTTTTGAGTGACCAACATGCGACAAATCATCATCATCGGCTGTGGCGCAGGCGGCGGAACCAGTGCACAATTCGCACGAAAAACAGATCGAACCGCGTCCATAACTGTTTTTGAAAAAGGAAAATACCCACAATATTCAAAATGCGGGTTACCGTATGCTATTGCTGGAACGATCCCTGATTTTCATAACCTCATCGAATTCTCAGAAGACTGGTTCAAAAAAGAACATATCGAGGTTTCCCTTGAAACAACCGTTGAAGAAATCAACATCCAAAAACGAACCGTGAGTGCAACAAAAGGATCAGAGCATATTGAAAAAGAATTCGACAGCCTTATTCTTGCGACAGGATCAAAACCATGGATCCCTCCGATTCAGAACATCCAGAAAAACGGTCAATTGCTCCAAGGCGTCCATGTCCTGCGCACCATCGACGACGGAAAATTAATACTTACTCAAATAAAAAAAGGAAGAAAAGCAACGATCATAGGAGCAGGACTCATCGGGCTTGAGATGGCAGATACCCTCCATAAGAAAGGAATGAACGTCACCGTTGTTGAGGCACTTCCCAGCATTCTTACCAATACCCTGGATGATGACATGAGCGCACCAGTGCTGCAGACACTACAAGAGAAGATAGCGATTTATACGAATCATCTTGCAGTACGAACTGATGAACACCATGGGACGATATCCGCGCTTTTCATCAAAGATATTCCAACAGGAGAAGAAAAAAGGATCGAAACCGATCTGCTCATCATCGCAACAGGGACAAAACCAGAAACGTCTCTTGCAAAGGCTGTCGGCTGTGCCATTGGAAAGTCCGGGGGCATCCAAGTCAATGAAAAATCAGAAACATCAGTGATAAACGTCTACGCCGTCGGCGATTGCACAGAATATATAGATTTTGTGACTAGCGAGCCACTCGGCATCGGACTTGGCAGTATTGTCGTACGGCAAGGTATTGCCGCAGGGATCAACGTAGCAGGCGGCATCTATTCGTTACCAGCTGGTGTGTTGTTAACCAGAACATCAGAGTTTTTTGGTATGGAGATTGCAGCAGTGGGCCCCGTCAAACAGGGTATCAAGAACATCCCTCTGATCACCGGTAAATACAAAGGCTCCTCCCTACCAGATTATTTCCCTGGCCGAGAGCCCATCCTTATCAAAGTCGGTGTCCATGAAGAAACCGGATGCATCCTCTCTGCTCAGGCAGTCGGCTGTAACGCAGCCCAGCGGATCAACACCCTTGCCTGCGCGATCTTGGGTAAAATGACGGTTGAAGAGTTCCGAAAAATGGAAACCGCGTACGCACCACCCATCGCACCGACCCTTGATGCAATCACTCTTGCCTGCGATGTCGTGTCCCTGAAACTCGCACGAAAAAGAAGGGGACCATGAGGATTTTACATCTCGCTGATACCCACCTTGGTTTTTCCGCATACCGAAAAGTCACCGAAGAAGGAATAAATCAACGGGAGATCGACGTGTATGAGGCGTTCTCTCAGTTCATCGACTACGCCGTAAAGACCAGACCTGATCTTGTGCTACATGCTGGTGACCTCTTTGACTCTGTCCGACCATCGAACCGGGCGATAACAGTCGCCATACAACAGATACTTCGTCTGTCAAAAGAACACATTCCGTTCATCGTCATATCTGGGAATCACGAGACACCCAAGCTAAAAGAAACCGGAAATATCTTCACGATTTTTGAGCACCTTGACCAGGTCTACCCGATTCATAACAATCGGTACGAAACCGTTTCGTTTACCATCAAGGATAAGACCGTCACCATCCATGCAATCCCTCAATGTCAAAGTCCTGAAGAATTCGAAGTCAATTTCAAAAAAATAACGGTAGATAAGAAAGCTGATTTCAACCTCCTGCTAGCCCATGGCGCGGTCGCTGGGATAAAGGAATTCAAAATGAACGAGTTCAACGAACTGTTCATCCCGGTAAAAAACCTCAAAGAGGATTTCGATTACATCGCACTTGGTCATTATCATATGTACACCAAACTGCAGGAGAACGCGTTTTATGCAGGATCAACAGAGCATATGAGCTTTACCGAGGCAGAATCCCAGAAGGGATTTCTGGATCTTGACCTGGGACAAAAACTCAAACACCGGTTCATTCCCCTGAAGACTAGAGTGATGGTTGACACCCCATCACTAGACTGCTCGACACTACGTGTCGATCAGGTTCTCCAGAAGGTAAAAGAAACGATTCATGCCATCGACCCGGCCGATAAAATCCTACGCGTCCGTCTTGAAAACATACCAGCGCACATCCAACGAGGAATCGATTTTCATCAAATAAAAGACCTTGGGAAAACCGCCATACATTTTGAGATAAAAACGACGAACATCACCACAGAACCCGCAACACTTGGTGAAGGATACAACATGAAATCACTGGCTGATGAGTTTGAAAAATTCCTCACTACCCAACAGTACCCTGAAAAAAAGATACTGCTCACCCTTGGGTTACATTATATCCACAAAATTGAAGAACAAGAGAAAAAAACATGATCCTTAAATCGATCCGTCTGAAAAACTTCCGGAAATTCAAAGACAGCTTCATCGAATTCCCTGATGGAGTCACCGGCGTCGTCGGATTGAACGGTGTCGGAAAATCAACTATTTTTGAGGCGGTCGCCTGGTCGCTGTATGGTCCGGTGGCCGCGCGGACCGCCACCGATCAGATAAAACGGGTAGGCGCATCACCATCTGAGCCCTGCTGGGTCGAACTGGAGTTCATCTTCGACGAGAACACCTATCATATAGTCCGTGAGATGAGTGGGAAGAACCTTTCCGCATCAGGCAGTGCGACCATCAATGGGAAGCTGGCGGCAAATGGTGCAGAGCCGCTCAGCAGATTCATCCATAAGAAGCTGGGGATGGACTGGAAATCATTCTACACCTCGATTTTTGCAAAACAAAAGGAGCTGAACACGTTATCATCCATGAACCCAGGTGAACGACGGCAGCTCATCCTCCGGATGCTGGGGATCAACGCAGTCGACGACATCATCAGCGAGATCCGGTCTGACACAAAAGAGAAAAAAAACCTTGTTGAAAAACTTGGAGCCGACCTTGTCGATGAACATGGCACAGACAAAATAACCCAGTACTCCCAAGAGATCGAAAATCAGCAAAAAAAACAAAAAGAGCTTTCGCAGCGCATGGAAGAGCAGAAGAAGCATCATCGAAAAATTGAAGAGGATCTTTCTAAAATAAAAAAAGACTGCGAAACAAAGAAACTCTCCTATGAAAAACTCTGCACGACCACGGAGCAGCTCGAGGGGAAAAAAAGCAAATACGAAAAAAAACAACGCTTAGAAAACGATATCAGGACACTAGAAAAGACACTGCATGAACGACAACATCTCTATGAAAAGCAAAAAGAGAATCTCACCGTTTTTAAGAATCTTGATAAAGATCTACAAACCTTTGATCAACAGCAGGAGACGAACAATACTCTCATTCAGACCATGGGAAAGAAACAGGAGCAGAACGCAACGATCTTACATCGACTCAGGGATGATATCAAAGAATTGAGTACAAAAAAACACCGTATCGAAATCATGGGACCGCAGGCGAAATGCCCAACCTGCGAACGCATATTAGGCGAACAGCAAAAAAAACTTCTTGTGGCATATACTGAAGAACTTACGAAAAAAAATAATGAAGCACAGCGATTGAACGAGGAAGCAAAGAAATTACAGATGGAACACGAAAGAATCTCTAGGGAAAAACAAGCGTTGCAGAAAAAAGGAATTTACCTCCGCAGTCAGGTCGTTGAACGAGAAAAACATCAGAGCTCTCTTCGTCATACCACTGAAGAGACCCAGCGAGAAAACCGGCAACTGGAAAGTATGAACAAAGAGCTCAAAACAATCGGTGCTGTCGTGTTTGATGAAAAACAGTATCAACTGATCAGGGTCCACGTAGGCGAAGCGTATAAAATCTATCAAGAGACATTGACCAAACTTGATAATGTCAAAGAGAGACACCAGGAAATCACTGTTGGGCTGAAAGAACAAGAAGGGAAAAAAAATCTGATCAGCCAGGCGATAAAAACCTTCGAAAAAAACATCGAAGAACAACAAAAAATAATAAAAAAGCTCCAAAGCGAACGGACCGACGCACAACGCCTCAGCATGCTGTCTGAGGTCATGGACTCCTATCGGACGTATCTTATCTCTCAGATTCGACCAACGCTCTCAGCCCATGCTTCAGAGCTTTTTGATGAGCTCACCGATGGGAAATACTCACAAATCGAGCTGGATGAAGACTATAACCTCTTGGTCTACGACCAGGGGTTACCGTACAGCATTGAACGGTTCTCTGGTGGGGAAGAGGACCTGGCTAATCTCTGCATCAGACTTGCTATCTCCGAGATCATCACTGAGCGTGCAGGCAGCGTCTTTCAGTTCATTATCCTAGATGAAATCTTCGGTTCGCAGGATCAGATACGGAAACAAAACATCATCAGAGCGCTGAACAGTTTTTCGTCAAAATTCAGACAGATCTTTCTCATCACCCATGTCGATGACATCAAACATTTCACGGAACACACCATGATGGTATCAGAAGATGAAAGTGGGATTAGTACGATACAAATTGAATAGTGAAATTATTAACAGTCGAAGGAAACCCTTTAATTAAAAACGTTTATATGGAAAAGCTTGTTATAAAACCATAAGGTGGTGGAAAATTTATGGGCACAAAAGATGCACCAGCTGGAAAGAAATCTAAGCCGCTAACAAAGAAGGAAAGAAAGGAACAGAGGAAAAAGAGAAAAGAAAAACATCCTTCTTATTAATGAATGCGGATACTTTCCCTAAGAAGAAAAGAACAAAGGAAAAATAGGTGACATTGAACTAATAGCCTATAAAATTGTGACAGATAAACAAAAAAAGAAAATAAGGACGAAGAAAAAAAGAAAAAAAATGATGGTTCGTTTATTTTCTGAACCGGAGTTTCCGTTTTGGTTTTTCAATTCCGTCTGGTTGTTGCTCGAGAGATGGGGGGATTTCGATTTCCTCATCTACCATTGCTGGAGCAGGTGCCGTGGTATGTTGGTGTCTCAGATGTTCAACAGAGTTAAACAGCTGTGTAAAGAGTTCTTCGTTGGAATCAAACCAGCCCTGCCAGCCACGAAGTTCCTCTTTTACTTGCTTGTTCTCTGTTTCGGTCTCCTCATACAATCGGAAGAGCTTCGTGAGTCGTTCTTTTTCTTTCTCAAACTCGGTTGATACTTCTTCGAACTTTGTCTTGAAATCTGCGAACTGTTCAAATCCGCGCAGTGCCTCAACCTGGTTTTCCAGTCCTCGGATGACGTCATCTTTTACAATAAGGTCACCGCGCATCCGATCCATATTTGTCTCCATCTGGGTTCGGATGGTGTCAAACCTCATCACTTGCTGTTTCATATCATCTAATTGCTGGACTGCATGCTCCCGTTCATCTAACTTCTGGGTCAGAGTCTGTATCCTGGCGGTCGCATCATGTTCGAACTGCATGCGGACCTGTTCGACATCTCGTAATCTTTCATCGAGTTCTGCGACACGTTTTTCTTGAGCGGACAATGATTCCTCCTGGTTTTTATAGGCATCCCAGAGTTTCACCAGTCGTTCTTTTTCTTTCTCAAGCTCTACGCTATACCGTCGAGCTCCCTCGACTGCTTCTTCTCGCCGTCGTTCAGCTTCAGAAAGACGTTCTTCAAACGACCGAATCATAGAATCCATTTTATTTAATCCGTCAAGATTAAGCATGCTTTGGATTTTTGCAAGATCTTCCATCCCTTTAGAAAACGAACTTTTCACAGAACCAAGTTCCGTTGATGCTTCTTGCAGTCGTTCCATAAATGAGTCTTTTGCTCCTTTCACGCTCATACCACCTACTTTTTCTTCAGTCATAAATCATGCCGTCCCATATAGTTAATTCTCTGTCATGCGAATAATGTTGTGGCTATTTAAGGGTTATTATTTTCCCAACAATGACGACTTAAGTAAGTTGAGTCTTCAGCTTCTTTTGTTTTGACAAATTGCTTCCTCATGCTTTCATGAGTCTTTGAAGAAACAAATACCTTGTGAGTTTGAATTTGTAGCTAAACGATTTTTTGGTAAAATTCCGCGGAATCTCTGAAAAAGTAAAAGAACATTAACAAAGCCAAGTCTTCAATATAAAAAATTTGTAGGGGGAAGGGATTTGAATCCCAAGAATGATTTTCTGATTAATAAATGAATAAAGAATATATTTATAGGAGAACTTCGTTATAAAATTGTATAAGGGGCAGGAAAGTAAATGGATAAGAAACCTCTGATACTGGTAAGTCTCTGTGCTGTGGTTCTTCTTGTGATGGGTTCATTGAGTAATGTGGTGGGGTATCAATCAGTCCAGACATCACAACAGAACATCATCAAAGAAAGAATCAATCAGAGAGAGTTGTTATTCCAAACCATCGTTGATATTTCAAATAACAAGGAGATACAACGAATCATCATCAAATCCCAGATGAGTAGAGGGATATTCCCAACATCAGAGTTTCCTGTTGTAACAAAGAATCAACTCAAGCAGATGTATTTCATTGGTTTGATACTTTCGAAGGTCCTTAGTAAATCAAGAATTCAGTCAATGGTTGGGATGTATCAATTCAATAATCAAGAC
>DQIQ01000054.1 GCA_003942085.1 Thermoplasmata archaeon
TTCTGCTTAACATATCAAAGATCACAGGCGAGATTTTTTTCACTCCGTTTATATCTCAACATACCTTGTTGTATTGGTTGGAAAGTTTATATCGTTATATTAAATAAGAAGTATTGTCAAGAAAAAGAAATTTTGTAAATGGTAGTTCTTGACATTCCAAGTAATTGCGATATGCTTTCTTATAAATACACTGTTGTGAAACCAATGATGAATTTTTGAAGCACTGCATATTGAGACTTTCTTTTTGGACAAATTCCCGTTGATGACTCAAGAAAAGTTGAGGTTTAGCGATACCACAGATAATGACATCGTCCGGATGGGATTCTCAATCATTCTGTGGTGAATGGCGGTAGCTTGTCTTAAGGCAGGCCACGAGTGATGGGCGATGGGAAGAAGCTGGATAGAAGATAGAAGAGGGAAGATGGGAATTCCTTTGCCCATCTTCTGGGTATAACAAACACCTACAATCTTTGTAGTCCATCTCCGTGACGAGTAGCAGAAATGTACAAGAACATTTTATTTATTAGCTTCGATGTTCAAATTATCTCTTCATTTAGATGAGATTGTTCTATATCATACAGTAATTCGGTAAAGTGGCATGCAAAGTGCAGTTGATTGTATCCCGTAGATCGATTTTTGATGATGTATTATTTACTTATTGGATTCTATAAAACTGAATGGCGGTAGCCTATCAAAATGAAAAGACGGCACCATTTCGAGGATCCCGTTTACTCATTATATGCAGGTCATTTCGTTGCAAGGATGGATATATCATGCTATACTTCTTAAATAAGACTCTATGATATGGAGGAAAGGGGGTTGAAATGAAAAAGCTTGTATCAGTTGTATTTTTGTCCCTGTGCTGTTTTTTACTTTGTTTTGCCTCAACAGGTGCCGCACAGAGTGGTGCTTGTGTGGTTACTGAATTGCAGGGCTCCCTTGCGACGCTCACTTGTCCTGGTCAGGGAACAGTCGTACGAAATATCGGAGGCGAAGCAGACCGTTACAAAGTCGGGGACACCATCCCGGTAGACAACTCAGCAACCCAAACAGGTGCCCCGGGCAATATTTATTCTCCAAGCAACATTGACCCGAGAGGTTCGGTGAGGCCTGGCCTCCGGTGAAATGTTGGTCTGAGTGTAAGAATAAGGTTTTCTCATTATGGGTCTACTGTGCGAGTAGCATAATTAGGCTTCCATTTAAGTTGATAGCAAGTTTTGCGAGAACCACATAATCGTTGGTAAGCTTGATATGAATCGTATTTTGTTGTGTCTCAATGAACATAAAATAATTTCGGGGGTGCCAAAATGAAATTGTCAAGGTTTGTATTTGTTCTGCTGGTTATGGTTACATGTACGTTAATCGGATGTGCTCCAAACAGTGTGTCAAACCCCACTCCGTTGGTGGATTTTGATCGGCAGGCTCGTTCCATGCCGAAACAACAATACATCATCGGTCCCGGTGATATACTCGATGTGAAGTTTCTCTATAACCCTGAATTTAACGAACTCGCGGTCCCCGTTCGTCCTGATGGCAGCATATCCCTTCAGATAGTGAACGAGCAACAGGCGGCCGGCATGACAGTAGAGCAGTTTCGGAAGTCACTTGTTGAAAAATATTCGTCTGAGCTGAAAAAGCCTGAAATTGCCGTCATTGTTCGTAATTTCAACGCCTACAAAATTTACATAGACGGCGAAGTAATTTACCCAGGACCCGTAGACCTGAAAGGACCTACTACTTTGATGCAGGCTCTGTCTTTGGCACGTGGGGTTAAGGAAACGGCCAGGCTAAGCAACATAATTGTTATTCGTAAGGACTCCCAAGGGAAATCTATGAGTGCCGAAGTAGATTATAGAAAGATTATCAATGGTAGTGATTTAAGCCAGGACATATTACTGATACCGTATGACATTGTATATGTTCCAAAATCAAATATTGCGAATGTAAACAAATTCGTTGACGAATACATAAATAGGTTAATACCCACAAGGTTTCCTGAATTCTCGAATTTCTATAACCCTTACACATTCTCCTTTGGAGGTAAGACTGAGTTTCTCGGTCAATAAAATTAGTGTGCTTCTTTAAGCTTTTATTTGCGAGGTAAATTATGGATTGGGATACTACTGATAATTTCAGCGCCTATAGCCTGAGGAATATGCTTACAATACTTTTCAAGCATAAGCGCAAGATCCTCATTGTGTTCGGGGTAATGTCGCTTCTTACCCTGGCAATATTTTTTTGGAAGCCCAAAGACACCTTCAATGCATCAGCACGTGTGATGGTGAAATTTGGCAGGGAATTTGTGACAAAGTCAGAGTTAGGTTCTGAACGTCAAACTATGTTCAACCCGCAGAGTGTCATTTTCACAGAGATTCAGCTAATAAAGAGCCCGGAACTTATATCGAGAGTTATTGCATCAGTGGGCCCGGAAAAATTGTACCCCGAAGTTTCAGGGATTCCTTCGGTTGAAAACAGATTGCATGCAGCTCAAGGAAGGTTTCTCGAAGAATTGAAGGTCGAGGTTGTTCCAAACACGAACATGCTGGACATTTCTTTTTCGCACCGCAGGAGCGACGTAGCCGTAGAAGTTGTGAATATGTTGGTGGAGTCCATGAAGGAAAAGCATCTGCAAACATTTAGCGGAAACTCCACCGCATTTCTCGAGAAACAATTTGACAACTATGCGCATCAATTAAGACAATCAGAATCACGCTGGGAGGCATTCAAGCAAAAAAATGCTGTTTTCTCGATCGATGAACAACGGACAGCCATACTGGCACAGAAGGGCACATTTGAATCTGCTTTACGATCAACCCAAACACAGATTGCAGAATTTGAGCAACGTTTGGCTATATTGAAAAGCGATAGGGGGAAGGCCGACTTGACCCAGGAGGCAAGGACGCGACTGATAGTGTTGCAGGAGAAGGAACAAGTCCTTTTGACGAAATTCAACGAAAACAGTCGTACAATCCAGAACGTCAGAGAAGAAATACAAAACGCAAAAAAGGCGGTGGCTGAGCTTTCTGAAGCTGCCAGAAGAGACGCAATTGTCAAAGCAGAAGGCGAGCTGTCAGTTTTAAGAGCAAGGGCTGATGCCAATATGCGACAGATAGCCCAGCTGAACGGTCAACTACACTCTCTCGATTTCAGGGTGAAAGATTCTCAAGAAATAAAGAGAGAAATTGCAAGCCACGAAAGCAACTACCAAACGTATCTTCGAAAACTTGAGGAAGCTCGAATTTCAGATGACATGGACCGACAGAAGATGGTTGCACTGAAAGTAGTTGATGAAGCTACAATCAGCAAAGCACAGCCAAGCAAGTTAAGAAATAATATGATGGTTTTGGGACTTCTGATTGCAATCTTTGGAGGAATAGGGCTTTCTTTCGTTCTCGAATTCCTTTCACCGGTTATGACAGCACCGCAGGATGCCGAGAGACGGCTTGGTGTGCCGGTTATGGTTGCGGTCCCCAGAAAAATTTAGCCCCAATATATAAGGTTTACTGAAATTCTCATGTACCGAAACTTCTACGGACTCAAAAAAGAGCCATTTCATATTACCCCTGATCCTGATTTTTTTTATCTGAGCCCAAGCCATAAGGAGGCCTTGGCCGGAATCATTTATGGAATAAAGCAGAAGAAAGGCTTTGTGGCTATCGTCGGCGATGTTGGGGTCGGCAAGACCACGGTTCTCAGGGTTTATCTGGACAGCGCTGAAAAGAGCCATCTTAAAATTGTTTATGTGTTCAATGCAAGGCTTACCTTTGCAGGCTTGCTGAAAACCATCTACCAGGAACTGGGTATCACAGCGAATACCGATGATACTATGGAAACGGTTAACCAATTGTACGAGTTTTTGATTGAGGAGTACAAAGCCGGAAGTAACGTTGTGCTTGTGATAGACGAAGCGCAGAACATGCCGATCGAGACACTGGAAAATTTGCGCATGCTATCAAATCTTGAAACATCCAAAGACAAGCTGATACAAATCGTTCTCGTAGGACAATCGGAATTCGAAGTAACACTTAACCGCAATTCGCTAAGGCAATTGAAACAGCGTATCGCCATCCGTTCCAGAATCCTGGCGCTTACCAAGGAAGAGAGTTTGGATTATATAAAACACCGACTTCAAAAGGCCGGATCGAGTCACTCGATGGTGTTTGCAAAGGGTGCGTTGAAAAAGATTGTCATGGAGTCCCATGGAATACCGCGCGTCATCAATATCCTTTGCGATAACGCATTGATTACGGGCTTTGGATATCAGCAAAAACCTGTCACGGCGAAGATTGTTAGTGAAGCAATCAGTGATTTTCGAGGAGAAAAGAGACGCCCGCTTTTGAAGTGGCAAGTGGCCGGTGGATTTGCAGCCATTGTGATCGCGGTAAGTCTCTTTGTTTTCTCTCCATATATGAAAAATGTAATGAATTGGTTTACTGAGCCATGGAAGGCCGAGGAGGTGCAACTGGTTTCTGGGACAGCTGATACAAAGACAAGCCAGGACCGTTCCTTGTCGGAAGGTGTGAAAGGAGTTGACCGCGGAGCCAAACAGGTTCCATCACCGGGTGACTCCGAAACAAAGACAGTGTCAAGAAAAGGACAGAATGCAGGTGCACCGGCGGGTGCTGTTCGTAACGATATACCTGCCAGCACGAGCGAGTCAGGTGCATCAACGGCAAAAGTGAACAAACCCCGACCATCGAATAGTAGTCGAACGAGGGTTGTTAGGAAAGGTGACACTCTCAACGAACTGCTTCAAAAGGAATATGGTCATACCGATGAAAAGCTTATTGAGGTAGTGAAGCAGAGCAACCCAAAGATCGTCAATCCTGACTTGATTGTATCAGGTAGTATAATTGTTTTACCCTCGCCACCTTCTCCAAGGGAAGCTACTGACCGTTAAGGGATGGAAATGTCTAAGCAGTTGAGTTGTGAGGGAAGGGTTTTATTGAAATCGGATCTTAAAAAGTAAAAAAGTGCTAAATAATGATCTTGCTACATACTTCGTAGACTATGCTACGCATCTTGTAGGATGATGGTCGAACATATTCACTCGGTTGCTGAACTAAAGAACGCATTTTCTCGATTGAGCCTATTATTATTGATTGGCACACATTTTGCTATTTCAGAATCAAAAGATGAAGGATTTGTAGGGAGATGAAAAATACTACGCTGTTTCAGGGCATAATGCTGCGCCAATTCTGCCCTCCAGCCACTGAAACCATGCTGACCTTCAAGGAGGTATAGTGAGTAAGATATACGACGCTCTTGAACATGCGAGTAGAACGAAAGATTTAGGGAATCTGTCCGAGCAGGCTGACGTACCTAAGGTTTCTCTCCCATCTCCCCTTTCAAATGAACCATATTTAGAGATGGAACAAGAAATGATTGATCTTTATCAGGTGATTACCGCAGCCCTCCCTGACATCCATCATAGATCTGTGCTGATTATTGGTTCTCGATCTAATGAAGGAACATCGACCATTGCCAGGCAATTGGCGAAAAGTGTTTCGCTCCGAATGGAGAAATCAGTTCTTTTAATCGATCTCGACAGAAGTAGACCTGATCTGCATGTCTACACAAACAGCAGAAAGACAGCAAATGATGGAGACAACACGGTACAAACGGGTGCTTCAGCCGAAAAGGCGTTGTGTCAGGTGGAGGATAGCAGCCTCTATGTAATGCCATTGTTCCAGCAGACCATGCTGAGCCAGAGGACGCTCGAAACTGTAAAAACGGGAGCTTTCTGGGAGCCCCTAAAAGAACGTTTCGATTTGCTCATCATAGATTCACCACCTGCAACGTTATTTCCAGACGGGATGGGGCTGGTATCTCAGGTCGATGGTGTTATTTTGGTTGTGGAAGCAGAGAAGACGAGATGGCAGGTGGCATTGAATGTAAAAGAAAAGATACTTCAGCACAGGGGCAATTTGCTTGGTGTTGTTTTTAATAAAAGGCAGTTTTATATACCGAATTTCATATATAAGTACTTATGATTTTATTTACAGTTGAGCTTATTTAAGATGTTGCCCATCGCTGAACACAGTATTGATATGGATGCTATGAAACCTTCAGATAAGTCTCATGAATGGGAAAAAATGGACGAAAGCAAACATTCGAAAGAGTCCATGCATTTTGATCAGAGTGAACGAAAGACTCGGCGCTTCATTAGCTTTAATCTTCAGATGGTTGGCCCACGGTCTATTGTTGCCCTCGGTGACTTATTTTTTATTATAGTGGCGAGTTGTGTCAGCGAATTGTTGCGTTACAGAGTATTTCCAGAAGATTTTTTTGCATATCTGAGAGCTGTTTTGATTACCTTGACAGTTTATCCCACTTGTTTTTATATTTTTGATCTTTACAATGTTGATAGATTTTTCCGTCACTGGGAGGTTGCCTTGAGAGGGGCTATTGCCGCAGTGCTCGGTTATGTTTTGGTTATGTTTTTGTTGTATTTTATCATTACAGATAGGCCGTATGGTCGGGTCATATTTGCCATGCAAATGTCATTAATATGGGGAATGACCATTGCGTGGAGATGGTTGTGCGCAAGAATGTTAAAATCAACGCTTTCAAAAAAACCGGTATTGATTCTCGGCGCAGACCAGAGTGGAAGAGCAATGTGTGATCTTTTATCTTCTTCCAACTCCACGTATGATGTACGAGGATTTCTCGACGATGATCCGGCAAAGCTTGGATTTAAAAACTCACCGACTGTTTTGGGAACCTGTGACAGTCTCCCGACTATTGCACGTCAGACAGGTGTGGAGACGGCAATTCTGGCAATTCCACGAAATCGTTCGCCGCAGTTAATTCGCAAAATCCTTGAAGCTAAGTTGAACGGGATTGAGATTCGAGACATGGTAGATGTATATGAGGAACTTACCGGGCGGATACCGGTAAAGTACATCGGAGACCAATGGCTTCTATTTGCCGATGGATTCTACCTTCTCCACAAAGAATATACTCAAAAGATCAAGCGACTTATGGATTTGACAATTTCCGGAATCCTTCTCATAATGACTGCACCGCTGATGGTACTGATAACGCTTGGAATCCGTCTTGAATCGCCTGGACCTATTTTATACAGACAGACAAGAGTTGGTAAGAAGGAACAAAATTTTGTAATACTCAAATTCAGAACAATGCGAGAAGATGCTGAAGATGGTGGAGTCAGATGGGCATCAGAAAACGACCCGAGAGTGACAAAAGTTGGCAAATGGCTACGATTAATTCACATGGACGAACTTCCTCAGCTCTGGAATGTTTTTATGGGTGATATGAGTCTCATTGGTCCACGGCCTGAAAGACCAGAGTTTGTGAAGTTACTCCAAGATGAGGTACCGTATTATGTTGTCAGACATTCTGTAAGCCCGGGTTTAACCGGGTGGGCCCAGGTGAATTACCGATATGGTGCTTCAGTGGAAGATGCATGGCGCAAACTTGAGTGTGACTTGTATTACGTTAAAAACATGTCTTTTTTTCTGGATGTAAGGATATTTCTTCGCACCATTGGTGTTGTGCTCCTGGGGGATGGGGCACGTTAACCGGATCGTAAAACTTACCTCAGCCATCGCCATCGGAACTATTGTGAACGTGACAAATAAGTCATGTAACCGTCCAATGGCTCAAGACAGACAATGCAGACAAACAATAGAAAAGAAAACAACGTCATACTGATAACCGTCGACCTGGAGGATTGGTTTCAGGTAGAAAATCTGAGGCTGGCATATCCTTTTTGTGTATGGGATGCATGCGAGATACGGATAGAAAGAAATACGCGGGAGCTCCTAGATATTTTCGATGATCGGGGAGTACAGGCTACATTTTTTGTTTTAGGGTGGATGGCTGAACGTTGCCGTGGACTTGTCAAAGAAATCAGTGAAAGAGGTCATGAAATAGCATCTCATGGCTATAAACATCAACTTTGTTCTGCGTTGTCAAAAGAGGTTCTCCGAGAAGATGTTTGCAGGAGCAAAGCTCTTTTAGAGGATATCGTTGGGCGCCCAGTTTTCGGTTATAGAGCACCGAGTTTCTCAATCACCGAACATCTTGTAGAAGTTCTTGGCGACGCAGGTTATTTCTACGATTCTAGTTACAATAGCTTTGCTTTGAACAAGCGATATGGGAGAGCAAATAGTTTATTTCATAGCTGCAACAGCAATCTGATGATTAGTGACAACGGTATTATTGAGTTGCCCGTGAGCAACCTTGAAATAGGTGGCCAGACCATCCCGTGGGGGGGTGGTGGATATTTTCGTTTTTGGCCTCCACGCTTGTATTCTTGGGGTGTTACCAAAATTCTTCATGAAAGAAAATTGTACTTGTTCTACTGCCATCCGTGGGAAATAGATCCAGAACAACCGCAGGCAAGACAATTAGGGTGGTTAGGACGTTTTCGTCATTATGTTAATCTGGACAAGACATTAAAAAGACTGGAACAATTTCTCGAGAGGTTTCATCAAAATAGTTTTATTAGCTGTCAAAATTATCTTCGGTGCCAGGATGCTATCCCAACGGAGAGCTTTAATCAGGTTGCTGGATTTCTGACCCATTAGGATCTGAGTTATTTATCGACTATTTTGATACAGGCCGTTAAAACGAGCAGCAGGTTCACAGATCGTGAGCTCAAAAGAGTAAAAGTATCATGTAAATGGGCATGAATGATTAAAAATACAAAGTGTGTGCTAGTAGAGACCACCTTTTTTCTACAAAATAACTCAGGGAGGTTTTTATGAAAGTCCTGATCACAGGTAATATGGGATATATCGGCCCATCAGTCATTAACCAACTGCGTATGTCTCGCCCTGACTGCATGCTTGTTGGATTTGATATGGGTTATTACGGCAATTTTTTCACCGGCGATGGAGATCTTCCGGAGTGCAGATTGAATGTCCAATATTTCGGCGATATGAGACAGTTCCCAGGGGAGATTCTCAGTGGGGTACATGCGGTAGTACATTTAGCTGCCATATCGAACGACCCAATTGGCAACAGATTTGAAGATGTGACCCTTGACATTAACTACCGAGCGAGTGTTGAGCTGGCCAAAAAGGCAAAAGAGGCAGGGGTAAACTCATTTGTCTTTGCTTCTAGTTGCAGCATGTATGGATCGGCTGATGATAGTGCAAGAACCGAGAAATCAACACTGAACCCTTTAACTGCCTATGCTAAATCTAAAGTTTTGACCGAGAAGGATCTGGAGCCATTGGCTTCCGACAAGTTCAAGATTACAAGCCTTCGGTTTTCCACGGCCTGTGGCTGGAGCGATAGATTAAGATTGGATCTGGTCTTAAACGATTTTGTCGCAGGTTCCGTTGCTTCCCAGCAAATTACAATTTTAAGCGATGGAACTCCTTGGAGGCCCCTCATAAACGTAAAAGACATGGCACGGGCAATTGATTGGGCTATTGGGAGAGCTGGAACGAACGGTGGAAATTTTCTTGCCATGAACGTTGGGAGCGATGAATGGAATTACCAGGTAAAGGATCTGGCTGAGGCTGTGGCAGCAGTTAT
>DQIQ01000055.1 GCA_003942085.1 Thermoplasmata archaeon
CTCACTATTTTTCTTGCCTTCATCGCCAGCGCACTCGCCGGATACCTCACCGGGCTAGTCGGCTCATCCAATTGCCCGATATCAGGAGTAACCGTCACCATCCTGCTCATCGTCAGTCTGCTCATGCTAGGACTTGGCGCAACAGGAGTTCAAGGGATGGCTATTGTCATTTTCATCTCCGCGGTCGTCTGCATCGGCGGATCAATCTCGGGTGATCTCCTCCAGACCATGGCCTCAGGTCAGATGATTGGAGCGACACCAAAGAAACTCCAGATCTCCATGATCTTCGGGGTCGTTGCTATCTCAGCCACGGTCGGCATCGTCATCGGAGTGCTCCACCAGGCCTTTACCATAGGCAGCACTAAACTTCCCGCTCCACAAGCATTCCTCATGAAAGGAATCGTTCAAGGGATCCTTGGTGGCAACATGCTCTGGCCCTATGTAGTCGCCGGAGCGGTCCTTGCGCTGGTCCTCATCCTCATCGACCTTCCGGTACTCCCTGTTGCAATCGGGATCTACCTTCCCTTCACCCTGTCTGTCCCCATCTTCATCGGTGGTGGCATCCGCTACATGACCGATTCGGTTCTAAAGAAAAAATACGGGAGTGCGGAAGAAGAAGAACTCAGCGACTGGGAGCTGGCCATCAAACAAACCGGGGTCACGCCGAAAGAAAAAGCGATACGGACCGGACTTTTATTCACCGCTGGGCTTGTCGCTGGAGAAGCACTCATGGGTGTTGTCGTCGCAATCCTTATCGTGCTGGGGATTCAGCTGGCGATCTTCGATATCGCACCCGTGTGGCCTGGCCTCCTCCTCTTCGCCTACATCGGTGTACTCCTGGCATATATCCCCATTCGTGAAATCATCGGCCATAAAAAAACACAGAAATGAGGAGGTTTACTTTATCTCATAGAGATTCCCAGACATATCACGGACAAACGACAACTGCTTTCCACCTTTTTCAACAAAGAACGGATCCAGACCCTGTTCTTTACAACGAGCAATAAAATCATCTTTACTGTCTACTTCAAGGCAGGTATGAGCAAAGGTCTTCTCGCTTCTTGCACTGGTGATGAACACTTCAAACCTGGTCTTCCCGTTTTCATAGAAATCGAACCGTACCTCTTGATCAATCTTAAAAATCGCTGCGGACAATTCCTTTGACAGGATCGTAGTTTTCACTTTCCCAAGCCCAAGGATCGTCGTAAAAAACTGGTCAGCGTGCTGCTGACTGGCACATTCGATTGCCACATGATGAACCATTACTTCTCCAGCCATAGAAATCCACATCAGACCAATCAGCTCATAGAATTTAAAGCAAACCACCAAACATCGACAGAGTGCATCAAAATACTATAAAAGACAGAAATCCATCCATTATCGATGAATGAGGTAGACTGGCTAAAAGATAGTGTCATCTACCAGGTCTTCATCGATCGGTTCGCAGGGTTTCAAACAACCGAGAACTGGGATCAGCCGATTTTTTTAGGAGGAACCATCAGAGGGATCATCGACAAACTACCCTACCTGACAGAGCTTGGGGTCACCACACTCTGGATCTCCCCGTTTTATAAGACCTCAGCATACCATGGATATCACATCACGGACTTCTACCAGGTCGATCCTCATTTCGGAACCAGCGACGACATCAAAGAACTGATCCAGACATGCCATAAGAACAACCTGTCCATCATTGCTGATTTCGTGCCGAACCACTGCTCAAAGCAGCACCCTTTTTTCAAAGAAGCACAAAACAACAAGAACAGCCCTTATCGAGACTGGTTCTACTTCACACATTGGCCAGACGAATACCTCTGTTTTCTCAGCGTCAAAGAAATCCCGAAACTCAACCTTGACAACCCACTGACACGCGACCATATCGTAAATGCGGCGAAATACTGGCTCAGCTTTGGGCTTGACGGGTTTCGCCTTGACCATGTGATCGGCCCGTCACATGCGTTCTGGAAATACTTCAGATCAGAAATCAAAGACCAATTCCCACATGCGGTCCTCATCGGTGAAGCCTGGATGATGGGCATCAAAAAACAAGAACTCCGCACCCTTCAAGTCCGGAATAAATTCCTCAACTGGCTCTCCGGAGCATCATCAGACCAGCTGTTCAAAGAATACCTTGGGGAGCTGGATGGCGTTTTAGATTTCAAAGTAACAGAGCTGATAAAAAAATTTGTGACAAACCAAAAGATACCAGAGAAAATGCTCAAAAAACAACTCAAAAAACATTATACTCAATTCCCAGAGGATTTTATATTACCAACATTCCTGGACAATCACGACATGGACCGATTTCTCTTTACCAGTGGAAACGACAAAGAAAAACTAAAAGCTGCAGCGATCCTCCAATTCTCACTACCACAGCCTGCGATCATCTACTACGGGACAGAAAAAGCAATGACACAGACGGTCTCACAATGGAAGTTTCCGTCAAACGGCGATCTACAAGCACGCCAACCCATGAACTGGGACATACAAGATAGTGAACTCTTTACTTTTTACAAAAAATTAATACAAAAAAAGAATAAAAAGTAGTTTTTCCTTCTTCAGAAAAGAAAAAGAAAAAACCACGTTCGAACGATTATAGATATATATCTACTTAGAATCTCTTTGGCCGATGTTTCTGATAGCAGTCCCTGCAGTAGACGGGTCTGTTACCATCGGGAGCGAACGGAACTTGGGTTTCCTTACCGCAATCTGCACAAGTAACATCATGCATTTCACGAGGGGCGCCATAATCCCGAGCACCACGATCGGATCTATCTCTTTTTTCCATTATTATATACTTCCTTTTTTATATCTCCGGTCCCCTGTTTTCTGAGAACCGTTGGAGTGGAATATTATAAGGAGGTATTTAACCTTATGGATAAGATCAGACCACACGAGCATCAAAAGCTATTTATAACATAAAGGCGTTAGTTATTCTATAACATTAAGGGGATTTAATTATGGGGAAAAGAGAATTCATCATTGTTGCCAGCATACTGACGACCCTCATTATTGTCGTTGGTAGTATCCAAGCAGGAAATACACCAATAGCAAAATCGACTGAATCGCCGCTTCAGACACAGACGATAACCTATCAGTTCTCACAACCATCGATACAAGAACATAACCAGTATACCACCATACGGCTCAACGAAGCAACCGGCTATCGTAACATACCAGGTGAACCGATAGAACCTCTTGTCATGAAGACTCTTGAACTCCCATTTGGTACAACCGTAAAAGATGTTCAATGCACCCTGACAGAAACAGCTGCACTTCAACTCACCCACAAAATAACACCTGCAATAAAACCAGTGCAGTTCCCAGCAAAAAACCAAATCGTGCAACCATATGAAAACCCAGAGATCTATACAAAAAACCAGCTCTTCCCAGATAATTGGTACTCATATCGACTCACTGGAGGCCTCAACAATGACAACATCCTTACTACGTTTCTGACCATCCAGGTCAATCCAGTACGTTACAACCCAGCTCAGGGAATCATACAATCCCTTGCGTCTATCACCCTTGATATCACCTTTGAACCTCCAACTCATCCGTTTTCATCAACTAACGATACCTACGACATGATCATCATTTGCGCTGATGCCTATGCCCCGTTGCTCGGGCCTCTTGTCGCTCATAAAAACAGCCATGGGATTCAAACAAAACTTATCACCCTTCATGACATCTATTCTGAAACCTATTTCCCGGTTGAAGGCCGAGACAACCCAGAAAAAATAAAGCATTTCATAAAAAACGCTGTTGAAACCTGGAATATCACCTATGTGATGCTGGTTGGAAACTTTGCTCAAGTACCGATCAGATACAGCAACCTTGAGAGTGATGCTGGCGGAGCGTATGAGGAACTCAAATTTGTCTCTGACCTCTACTATGCGGACCTCTACACCGCAAACGGGAGTTTCTCCAGCTGGGATACCAATAACAACGGGATCTATGCCGAATGGTCCTACCCTGACGGTTCACCGCAAGAAGACATCGTCGATCTCGTGCCAGATGTCCATGTCGGCAGATTAGCTTGCATGTTCAAATCAGAAGTTAAAACCATGGTCGATAAAATCATCACCTATGAAAACACCACGGCGGGATCAGACTGGTTTAACAGAATGGTTGTGATTGGTGGCGATACCTTTGATAAAAGCTGGGAAGAAGGAACCGATTACAACGAAGGAGAGGTCGCAAACGCAAAAGCACTAGAATACATGCCTCAATTCATATCGACCAAACTGTGGACATCCCTTGGGAACCTCACAACAGGAACAGTTGACAGTGAAATTCGCAAGGGATGCGGATTTCTCTACTTCTGCGGTCATGGAAGCCCGAAATCATGGGCGACCCACAACAACGGTGATTACGTGAACTGGACAGGACAATACAAAAACACGGATATACGAAAGCTTTCCGACAACGACATGTACCCCATCATGATAGTCGGCGGCTGTCACAACAGCGAAATCGATTCAACACCGATGAATTTCATCACCGGACTTCTCAGAGAAAAACTTCATTACTTCACGGTAAATGAGACCTGGTTAGGATCTTACTATAAATACAACTATGCCCTGGAATGCTGGAGCTGGGTATTTGTCAAAGCCCCAGGCGGCGCAATCGCATCCATCGGAAGCAGCGGTTATGGCGGCGTGAACATCGGTGATTACAACCATGATGATATCCCTGACTGCATCCAAGGTGCTGACGGGTGGTTCGAAGTAGAGTTCTTCCGTTTGTATAATCAGGAAAACATCACGATCCTCGGGCAAACCTACGACCAGGTGATCAACGGCTATATCCAAAATTTCCCTGTCGACACCAATCGATATGACGCCAAAATCGTCGAAACCCACGTACTCCTCGGAGACCCAAGCCTGAAAATCGGTGGATATCAATAAAAAAACAGGTTACACCGATAAAAAGAATACCTCTGTTGTACCAGATGTGAACAAAAACATCAATGTGTCCTTTTTTCCACGATGAAACACATTCGGTGATCGTTTTTTCTTTTTTTTCCACCCATCTTCGCGTAATATAATACTCCAATAAACATATAAACCTCTTGGAATATTATAACATGATGGTCATGAAACAAAACCATACATCCCAAATAATCATTTTTTCTCTACTGCTGGTCATGATAGGTGCCTATTTTACTCCTGTTTCATTATCCATGACACTTCAGTGCAACAATGATCCAGCGGGAAGAACGATGAACGGCCAGATCCTGTTTTCACCGCTATATGGAACAACAACCTATTTGATCAACAGCGCAGGAACTGTAAATCATACATGGCCAAGTAGCAATACACCTGGTGCAGCAACCTATTGGTTAGGTGACGGTACCATTTTACGTACCCTAAGGGTAGATTTATCTGGTGGTGGCGGAGCAGGCGGCGGTGTTCAGAAGGTAGAGTGGGATGGAACAGTCGTATGGGATTTTAGATATGATACCAACGGACATCTCAGTCATCATGATATCAAACCCTTACCAAATGGAAATGTCCTGATGATAGCATGGGAGACCAAAACACGTACTCAGGCTATTGCAGCGGGACGAGATCCAACTCATATCACCGGTAACACATTCATGCCTGATCATGTCATCGAAGTCCAACCCACCGGCCCAACCAGCGGAAATATCGTCTGGGAGTGGCATGTCTGGGATCATCTCATACAAGATTTCGACCCAGCAAAAGAAAACTATGGTGTCGTTGGAGATCATCCTGAATTAATAGATCTTAATTTTGGTTCTTTTTTCATGAGCAATACCGACTGGCTTCATACGAACTCAATTGATTACAACCCGGAGTTTAACCAAATACTGCTCAGTATCCATAATTTTAACGAAATCTGGATCATTGATCACAGCACAACCACCGAAGAAGCAGCGGGTCATAGCGGTGGCAACAGCGGGAAAGGAGGCGATCTTCTGTATCGCTGGGGCAACCCACAGTCATATGATGCAGGAACCTCTAGTGACGAAAAGCTGTTTGGCCAGCATGACACCACATGGATAAAACCCGGATGCCCTGGGGAAGGACATATCCTTGTATTCAATAACGGGGTAGGTCGCCCAGGTGGACAATATTCTTCAGTGGATGAACTAGCGCCACCAGTTGATACCGAGGGTCAGTATTATCTCGAACCAGGATCAGCCTATGGACCAGGAGGCTTAACATGGAGCTACACTGCTACTCCGCCTTCAAGTTTCTATTCATACTATATTTCCGGTGCACAACGACTTCCAGACGGAAATACGCTCATCTGTGATGGAGTCGCAGGACAGTTCTTCGAAGTGACTCCAGAAAAGCTCAAGGTGTGGCAGTACGTAAACCCGTATCCAAGTCCCTCCATGAACGATGTGTTCAAAATCGTCTACATCCCACCACAAGAGCCACCAGAGCCAGATGTACCTAATCTGGATTGCCAAGGAAGTATGAGTTGGACCGATGTAACACCAGGAGTGACATTACACGGCAGTTTTAAAGTCCAAAACACGGGAAGCCCCAATTCCACACTTGATTGGAACGTAGACTCGCTCCCTGATTGGGGAACCTGGACGTTGACTCCCGAATCAGGAGAAAATCTTACTCCGGAAGAAGGACAAATCACGGTCCAAGCCTATGTGATAGTACCTGATCAAGAAAATACGGAATTTGAAGGATTCATCCATGTTATCAACAGAGATAATCCAGATGATTTCTGTGATATCCCCATCTACTTAAAAACTCCACTCATTAATTACGACATTCAAACAAAGAGCGTTCAATTCCCATTCGGACACACATCGTTACTTTATGAACGAATAAATTTTTTATTTCAATGAGTACGCTTTAAAAAAAAGAAAGACCTAGAAAAATTCTAGGTGTTGCACGAATGTAAAAGCCAGGCGTTCTCAGGTATCTTCTTGTAGATTTCGTAAGGTAATTCTTCGATAGGCCTGCGACATGCTTCAGCACGGATCCCATCGTTATTAAACGACCAGTAATACTTACGCATGGATTTTCCTTTTTCACTAAGCTCTTCTCGCCGCAAGCAGAGCAAGTTTTTCTGATGCAGCTCATAGAATATCGAGCGGATGTCCTTATGAAGAGACATATCCTCGACCTCTTTGTGTCCCTTAAACACCTTTTGAACAGTTTGGGCTAGTGCATCGGCGTCTTCTTTGCTCATGTCAAAGCCTTTTTTCAATGCTTTTACAAACAAGGTATTCATCTTTTCTCACCGTAGGTAACCCTCTGTTACTTTTCTTATTAAGGAGTTGTTGTACACCTATTACCAGGGCTCTTTACACCTGTTACCGAAAACAGTTTTTCTCATGAAATGAAAAAAAATTGAAATAAAAAAAATAGATGGTGATCTGTGTTTAATCTCGCTTGACGATACCGGCAACGGTAATGATGAATGCGACGATTTCAAGGATATTTAAAAGCATTAATGTGTTTGGCTCAGCGCTCGTGAGGACAAATCTTAAAAGGATAACGACACCCCAGATCCCTGCACCCAGTACCACCAATGTTTTATTCATCGCTCTCTCTCCACTCCATTCGAATCCATCGCACTAGGTTGTAATTATAAAATATGGTTATAATACTTGTCCTTTTCCGCTTGATAAACACCCAAGAAGGTTTCACAAAACCTATTAACGCCCAACTCCATTTTGTTTTCCTATGACCTCATATCGGTTTCAGGATTATACAAAACGGGTGCGAATCGGAAAAATCATCTGCCTTGCCCGGACCTACAAAGAACACGCCCGAGAAATGAACACAGTAGTCACGGAAGACCCCTTACTCTTTCTCAAACCAGCTAGCTCTGTAATATTTAATCAGGGGACGATCATCATTCCACCTATGTCCCAGTGTTTACACCATGAAGTAGAGCTCGGTGTCATCATCGGAAAGTCAGGGAAACATATCACCCAAGAAAAAGCACTACACCATGTGTTAGGCTATTTGGTTGCTCTTGACATCACCGCACGGGACATCCAGGCAGTCGCAAAAAAGAACGGATGGCCCTGGGGAATAGCTAAAGGATTCGACACGTTTTCACCTCTGAGTGATGCGGTGCTAAAAGAAAAGGTGCCACACCCGCAGAACCTTGACCTTCTGCTGAAAATCAACGGGGCTGTCAAGCAGAGCGCAAACACCAACCAGATGATCTATTCCATAGAACGGATCATCTCATTTATCTCAGACATAATGACCCTGGAGCGTGGAGACCTTATCCTGACAGGGACGCCAGAAGGGGTCGGTGAAATAAAGCAGGGCGACGTCCTTGATGCTTCTTTAGGTTCCGTGTGTTCCTTGACCGTTGATGTACAACGAAAGACGTAATCCTACATGATTCTCTTTTTCAGCAGACAGGTTTTACACATTTTCTGCGAAGTCGGCTCACCACAGGACGAGCACGCATTCAGCGTCATCGCAGGATACTGAGCAAGCAGCAGATCCTTGATGCTCTCATAGCTGTTCAAAATACTATGTCGCGTCCCTGGCGTATTTTCCTCAAGGGTGTCGATGATCCCGCGGAATGAACCACGTAGCGCACGCGTCGCATAAGGGCATTCCGCGTTATGAAACTTTATGTGTTTTACCACCGCATACACCATGACTTCTTTCTCAGGGATCGTCCGCAAGGGCAGAAGTCGTGGGACAAGACCAGGCTGGACCCGTGAATGAGGACCCAGACGCGCAAGCTTCTGCATATCGCCATTGGTAAAATTCATCAGAATCGACTGCGCCATGTCATCAAGATTATGCCCGGTGACAAGCCTGCTCACCCCGAGTTGTTTTGTCTTGGTGTTCAGACAAAACCGACGAAACACGCCACAATAGCTGCATTCCCCTAGCACATCATGACGCGTAGCGATCTCATCCATGGTAGTCCCAATCGATTGTTTAAAGGAAATGATATGATGTTCAATATCTAATTTCTTGCAGTTTTCCTGCGCGATAGGAAGGCTAGTATCACGATAGCCTCTGATTCCTTCATCGACCGTGATCGCATGCAGCGTGACGTTTCGGTGCTTTGAGAAGATCTCATGCATCAGATACAACGCCACCGTGCTGTCCTTCCCACCGGAAAGAGCAACACCAATGGTCGCATCATCGCTTGTCTTCCCCTGTTTTTTCATATCTTTTTTTACCCGTCGTTCGACAAATTCAATGAAATGATTTTTACAAAGATGCGCTCCGCTATATCGAATGAACGTAATTGCTGGTTTCTTACATTTCAGACATTGAACGGTCATGAAAAACCTCAAGGGAC